>DUQJ01000120.1 GCA_012837865.1 Clostridiales bacterium
ATATTTTAATATTAATTTAAGTTCAGGAAATCTAATAAAATCAATATATGGATTAGTTGATAGTGATTCATTTAGCTATATACCACTTGTTGGATGGAGCGTTATGTTAATGAAATCTGTTGTTAATTTGAATGTATTAAATTTCATAATATCTTTTGCTTTATATTTATTATTTATTATAGGTTTAATACCGATTATGTTAAGTAAAGATGGCGACTATTATGAAGATGTCTTAGTTTCAACAGAAAAAACACATGAAGCCATAGAGAGTCTTAAAGCCAAAGGCAGTTTTAATAATGCAAAGAATGTTAATATAAATACTATTAAAAATATTAAAGTGAGAGATAACATTCTTGGGATTAACAAGGGTAGTGGGGCATGGACTATTTTTTATAAACAAATTCTTGAAATGAAAAGAACAAGTAGATTTGCTTGGATTGACAGTTATATAATATTGACATCAGTCTCAATTGTAGCTTTATGTTATTTTCTTGATTTTAAATATATTTCATATATTATATGGGGTGCATTAATCTATTTTCAATTAATATTAAGCATAATAACAGGATTGAATTTTGAATTGTCAACACATTATACATTTTTAATACCTGACAAATCTTATAAAAAGCTTATTGCTATATTGTCAAAACCAATATTAAAAGCTGCATTGGATGCTAGTATTTTCTTTTTTATACTTGTAGTTTTAGGACGTGAAACGATTATCACTTCAATTTTCTTGATTGTGGCGTATATTGTAATGATATTACTTTATCAATCTATTATCGTCTTATATCAAAGAGTTTTTAATGCCCAGCCTAATAAATTTATACAGTTTATTGTTACTTCAATTATTTTTATGATAATATTTGTACCCATAATAATAGCTACAGTTATTTTTGTTATTGCTTTACCTAGCTCTTTAATTTATTTATCGTCATTACCTTTGATAATAATAGGCTTTTTAGTATCTGCTATTATATTAACAACTTGTAGAAATCTATTTGATAAAATGGAATACACTAAGTAACTATCTATATTGATTGATTATATAAATTATGGTAATATTGTATTGAATCTAAATATAATAAACAATAAAAAAAAGAAGGAAGGTATAATTTATGGAAAAGTTTTATGAAAAAAAGAATTTTAATTTACCTGTTAATTTACTAATTGTTTTCGCTTATTTATTAGCTTATTATTTATCATCTGGCTTTGGAGAATTATTACCAGCAATTTTATTTGCAGTAGTAGTATTTGTATTTAATTTTGATGATGAAATTAGAAATGCTGTAAAACAATCATATGCAATTGCAATTATATTATCTTTACTAAATTATTTGCTTTATATCTTTGGATATTTTGTTGATATCATTAATAGGAATAGTAATTTTTTAACAGAAACAGTTGGCAATATGAGATTTGTTCTAGATAAATTATTTTCAATATCAAGGCTTATTATATTTATAATATTAATAGCTATGGTTTTATTTGGAACTAAACTAGATATTAAGTTTTTAATTAATCTATTTAATCCAAAACAAAAGAAAGTAAATCAAAATTATGGTCAGCAACAACCACAACAGCGACCACAACAGCCACAGCAAATGCGAAAACCACAACAACCACAGCAAATGCGACCACAACAGCCACAGCAAATGCGACCACAACAGCCACAACAGCCACAACAACCACAACAGCCACAACAACCACAACAACCACAACAGCCACAACAACCACAACAACCTCCAAAATAGAAAATAATGGAGGAATAATAATATAGATATATACTTTACATACTTATAGATTTATGGTATTATACCAATGTTATTAAAAAATTGTAGTTTAGCCACAGCTAGGTAATTGGAAGCTCCGACCTATTTCGTAGTTGAAGGCCATTTATTATTAAGGAGGATTTTATGTTAAGTAAAGAGAAAAAAGACGAAATAATCAAAGCTTATGGTAGAAAAGAGAATGATACAGGTTCACCAGAAGTACAAGTAGCATTATTAACTGCTAGAATAACAGAATTAACTGAACATTTAAAAGTTAATAAAAAAGATCACCACTCAAGAAGAGGACTTCTAAAAATGGTTGGTCAAAGAAGAGGTTTGTTAGAATATCTTAAGAAAACAAACATTCAAGATTATCGAAATTTAATTGAAAGATTAGGCTTAAGAAAATAATTGAGTTTTACCTTTGAGAGGCTTTCCGGTATTTCAGGAAGGTCTCTTTTATAATTTAAACAAATAATGGTTATATACCTTTGTTATATATAGAAGTGTGAGGTTAGAAATGGATAGTATTAAAACTTTACTTAAAGATAAAAGATTTTTAAGAAAAACTATTGTAATTACAATACCAATAGCTTTACAAAACTTGCTTAACAATCTACTTAATTTAATAGATGTATTAATGATAGGAAAGATTGATCAAACATCTATAGCAGCTGTTGGATTAGCAAATAGGGTTTTCTTTGTTTTTATCCTATTAACTTTCGGAATATGTAGTGGGTCTGCTATTCTTGCATCACAATATTGGGGAAAAAGAGAAACATATAATATAAAAAGAGTTTTATATATTTCCTTATTTATTGGAATATTAGGATCACTTATATTTGTAATACCATCTGTTATATTTCCAGAAAAAGTAATGGCCATATTTACACCAGATAAGAAGATGATCAAAATAGGTGCAACTTATCTTGCTATTGTTTCAATCAGTTATCCAATGACAGCTATTGCTAATGCTTACATGTCAGTTTTAAGGAGTATGAATTCAGTTAAACCATCAGTTATTGTTACTTTAATTGCAATATTAACTAATGTAGTTTTTAATTACTTACTGATATTTGGTAACTTTGGTTTTCCAGAACTAGGTGTTGCAGGTGCAGCGCTTGCAACATTACTTGCAAGAGCAATGGAGTGTATATTAATATTAATCTATGTTTATACAAGGAAACTAGGGAAAAGTGATATAGCTAGTTTTATCAGATCTAAGGCAGACCAAGTAAAAAAGGGTATGCCTAAACCAACTATTTTTGAAAGAAACTTTCTTGAAAAATATATGCACACTGCTACACCAGTTATTCTCAATGAATTTATCTGGGGACTAGGCGTAACAATGTATGCACTTGTATATGGTAGAATGAGTGAGAATGCAACAGCGGCAATTACTATAACACAAACTGTAGAACAATTAGTTTTAGTTCTGTTTATGGGTATATGTTCAGCCGCAGCAGTTGTATTAGGTAATGAACTGGGTGCCAATAATATGGATAGGGCAGAGCGATATGCTAAAAATTATATTTCTTTATTAGTTTTATTAAGTATTGCTTTTTCATTCATGACTATATTGTTTAGATGGCAAATCATATCTATATTTAATGTTACTGAGGAAGTCGCAAATTATATTAATTTATGTCTAATTATATTTTCACTATATATGCCTATTAAAATGCTTAATACATTAATTATTATAGCTATTTTAAGAAGTGGTGGAGATACTAGATATTGTTTGTTGTTAGATATTTCATCAGTATGGTTTATAGGTATTCCTATGGCTGTACTCGGTGGTCTGATTTTAAAATTTCCAATATATATTGTATATGCAATGATATTAATGGAAGAAGCCTATAAATTCATAATGTCGTTTTATAGATATAAAAAGAAAAAGTGGTTAAGAAACATTGTAGAATAAAAAATTTTATGGTAAAATAGAACTGTTATGCTATAATTAACAATGTAATAAATATTAAAATACTTTAATATTAACAAATTAATTGGAGTTGATTATATCACGAGACTTCTGAAAAGTTTATTGTTACTTCTTTATAGATAGATATTTTGTGTGAGAATAAGTTTTTCAGTTGTTTCGGATAAATAACTCCTAAAATTAAAAGGAGAATAACATATGTACAAAAGTTTTTCAATGGAACTTGCAGGAAGAACATTAACTGTTGATATTGGTAGAATGGCTGCTCAAGCTAATGGTGCTGCATTAATGCATTATGGCGACACAGTTGTATTATCTACTGCTACATCGTCATCTAAACCTAGAGAAGGAATTGATTTCTTCCCCTTAAGTGTTGAGTATGAGGAGAAATTATATTCAGTTGGTAAAATACCAGGTGGATTTATTAAAAGAGAAGGTAAGGCTTCTGAAAATTCTGTTTTAACCTCTCGTGTTATTGATAGACCAATGAGACCATTATTTCCCGAAGATTATAGAAATGATGTTACACTTAACAATTTAGTTTTATGCGTTGATCAAGATTGTTCGCCAGAAGTAACTGCTATGCTTGGTTCTGCAATAGCAACAGCCATATCTGATATTCCATTTGATGGTCCAATAGCTTCAACTATAGTTGGAATGGTAGATGGTGATATTGTATTTAATCCTGATTCAGCACAAAGAGAGATATCAACACTTAGTCTAATAGTTGCTTCTACTAGAGACAAAATCGTAATGATTGAAGCTGCTGCAGATGAAATATTAGAAGATAAAATGATTGAAGCTATATATGCTGCTCATGAATTAAATACAGAAATAATTGAGTTTATTGATAAGATTGTAGAAGAATGTGGTAAAGCTAAGCATGATTATAATAAATTTGAACTTCCTGAAGGATTATATGAAGATATAGTTTCTTATATTACACCAGAGAGTATGGAAGAAGCTGTATTCTCAGATGAGAAACAGGTAAGAGAGAATAACATTAAGCTTATAAAAGAAAAATTAATTGAATATTATAAAGATAATGATGAATACTCAGCTTCGATTGATGAAGCAGTATATCAATTTGAAAAAAACACTGTTCGTAAAATGATTCTAAAGGATAAAAAACGCCCTGATGGAAGAACATTAGAACAAATTAGAAAATTAACTGCTGAAGTAGATATATTGCCAAGAACTCATGGTTCAGGCATGTTTACACGTGGACAAACACAAGTATTAACAGTTACTACTTTGGGCCCATTAGCTGAGATTCAAAGATTAGATGGATTAGATGAAAATGAAATTAATAAAAGATATATGCATCATTATAATTTCCCATCATATTCAGTTGGTGAAACTAGACCATCAAGAGGTCCAGGAAGAAGAGAAATAGGTCATGGAGCATTAGCTGAAAAAGCTTTAATTCCTGTACTTCCTTCTACAGAAGACTTCCCTTATGCAATAAGAACAGTTTCTGAAATACTAGAATCTAATGGTTCAACTTCACAAGCATCTATATGTTCCTCAACTCTATCTCTAATGGCGGCAGGTGTTCCAATATCTGCACCTGTAGCTGGAATTTCAGTAGGACTTGTAACTGGTGAAAGTGTAGATGATTATGTGCTTTTAACAGATATTCAAGGTCTTGAGGATTTCTTTGGAGACATGGACTTTAAAGTAGCTGGAACTAAAAAAGGAATTACAGCTATACAAATGGATATTAAAATCAATGGTTTAACAAGAGAAATAATTGAACAAGCAATATATAAAACAAGAGATGCACGTTATTATATATTAGATGATATAATGATTCCTGTAATTAATGCACCAAGAGAAGAAGTTGGTGAATTTGCACCTAAGATTATTCAAATTCAAATTGATCCAGCTAAAATTGGTGAAGTAGTTGGCCAAAGAGGTAAAACAATTAATGCAATTATTGAAGCAACTGGAGTTAAAATTGATATTACTGATGAAGGTGCAGTATCAGTATGTGGCGTTGATAAAGATAGCATGAATAATGCAATTGAAATAATTCAAATGATAATAGCAGAATTTGAAGAAGGTAAAATATATGAAGGTAAAGTTATATCTATTAAGGACTTTGGAGCTTTTATTGAATTTGCACCAGGCAAAGAAGGAATGGTTCATATTTCAAAAATATCAAATGAAAGAGTAAATAAAGTTGAAGATTTCTTAGCAATAGGAGATCAAGTCAAAGTTATTTGCTTAGGAAAAGATAAAATGGGTAGAATTAGCTTTAGTATGAAAGATGTAAAATAAACTTATTAAAAAGAAGGCGTAGATCAAATAGTCTACGCTATCTTTTTAATGAAATTAATAAAGTTCTTAGAAAGAGGTCAAAATGTTAGAATTAAAAAACATTACAAAGTCATATAGTGTAGGCGAAATTACAACAGATGCTTTAGATGGTATTTCTGTTTCTTTTAGAAAGAATGAATTTGTAGCAATTCTTGGTCAAAGTGGATCGGGTAAGACAACTTGTTTAAATATGATTGGTGGTCTTGATAGATATGATTCAGGAGATTTGATTATCAATGGTAAATCAACTAAAGATTTTAAAGAAAGAGATTGGGATGCTTATCGTAACAATTCTATAGGTTTTGTTTTTCAAAGTTACAATTTAATATCCCATTTAAATATAGTTAAGAATGTTGAAATGAGCATGACATTAAGTGGTGTATCAAAAAGTGAAAAGCATAGAAAATCAATTGAAGTTTTAGAAAGAGTTGGATTAAAAGATCATATTGGTAAAAAACCCAATCAGTTATCTGGTGGTCAAATGCAAAGAGTTGCAATAGCAAGAGCATTAGCAAATGATCCTGATATCCTATTATGTGATGAGCCAACAGGAGCGTTAGATACTACTACAAGTGTTCAAATATTAGATTTAATTAAAGAAATAGCAAGTGATAAACTTGTAATAATGGTTACTCATAATCCTGATTTAGCTAACAAATACGCAGATAGAATTGTTGAGTTTAGTGATGGTAAGGTCGTTAATGATACTAATCCCTACACAGAAGAAGCAGAACATGATGAGTTCTTTTTAAAGAAAACAAGCATGAGCTTTTTTACTGCTCTTAATTTATCATTTAACAATATTAAAACTAAAATGGGAAGGACGCTCTTAACAGCTTTTGCATCCAGTATTGGTATAATTGGAATTGCTGTGATATTAAGTTTATCTGTTGGGTTTCAAGCACAAATTGATGACTTTCAAAC
>DUQJ01000121.1 GCA_012837865.1 Clostridiales bacterium
CAATCTAATTTTCCAAAATTCAAGAAAAAGGGTGTAAGAGACACTTATCGTTCTTGTGTAGTAAATAACAACATTAGAATTGAAGAAGGTTTTTTAAAGTTACCTAAAATTGGTCTTGTAGAAATGAGAATGGAAAGGGATTTGCCTAATAATTCAGTTATAAAAAGCGTCACCATAACCAAAACAAAAATAAATAAGTATTTCGTTTCAATTCAATTTGAGTTTTTCAAAAAAATAAAGCAAGTCGAACCAAAGAGTTATTTAGGATTAGATTATTCTTCTCCATATATGTATATAGATTCTAATGGGAAAATCCCTGATATACCAAAACCATATAGACAACATGAGCCTTTACTTGCAAAAGAACAAAGAAAATTGTCAAGAATGATTCATAATAGCAACAATTATAAAAAACAACTAATTAAAATTAATAAAATATATGAAAAAATAGCCAACATAAGAAAAGACTTTGCACATAAAATATCTAGGAAGATAGCCAATTCCTATGATGTTGTTTGTGTTGAAGACCTTGACTTAGTTGAAATATCTAAAAATCAAAGAAAAAGTAAAGATAATATGTTCAAATTAGGTAAAGCAACCTATGATAATGGTTGGGGTATGACCCGTACAATGATTGAATACAAGTTGAAGGAGCAGGGTAAATATTTCATCAAAGCTAATAAATGGTTTCCTTCAACGCAACAGTGTTCCTCCTGTAAGAACAAGAATGAAATAGATATAAAAGAACGTGAATATCAATGCGAATGTGGATTAATCATTGATAGAGATTTAAACGCTGCATTGAACTTAAAACAATATGCTATAGAGCAATTAGCTCGAGCATAGAGATACACAGTTAAAGAACCGTGGGAAGCACGGGGTTAGTCTGTTTAGGCTGTATCCAATGGGATGCTCGAGCAGAAACACCCAACCTCAAGAGCTTTAGCTCTAGGTGGGTGAGTCTTCATATAGTCAAACAATATATAAAAGGATTATAGGTTCAATACATATATAGCATAAGCCAAGATGTCACTAAATACGACATCTTGGCTTATGCTATATTTATTTATATTAATGTCAATAAAAGTTATAAACTACATGTTTTTTCATATCATATTGGTATAACAGTAATATACAACAATTAAACAACAAGTCAATAACTTTCGTATTCAATACATAAGTGTTAGTAAATCTTAAATTGCAAAAGTAATAATTAATACGAACAACTATAGATAAGGGGGCTTTTTAGATGGAAGTAAATTTCAATAACGCAAAGTTTTCAACCGATTATAGCTTTGCGTCAGCTAGGAGCATTGTAAGGACGCTTTCGGACGCGTTCAGTAAGCAATATTGTGACACCAAGGGGGCTATCAGGTATGCCGCTAAAGCGACCGCTGGGAGATGCCTATATTGTGGGCAGCCTTTATATTCCTTAAAAAGTCAAATTCCGGTGTTCTCCAACATGATACATTATGACCATATATTCCCAGCATCTAAATTTAATTTATTTGAAGTGGGCAATGTAGCTTTAGCTTGCGAAACTTGCAATCTTGCTAAATCTAACAGATTACCAATGGAGTATTATGATATGAGAACCACAGAAGGTGGACCATTATTTATTTATGAACGTGATGAATTTGAAGCGTTTTTAAACGACATGATAAAGCCTTATGTTGACAAATGGCCTAATCATTACAAAGCGAGCTTTGAAACATTAGATGATATTCAATTAAAAGAAAAGTTAACAGAGTTGCTATATAACCCAGTAAGTTTAGAAGCTGCTAACACGAGATACAATCATGAGCATTCAGTTAACTGGACCACATGGGAATTAGTAATAAAAAAAGCTTATGATACCTATACTCCTTTAACAGCAAAGGATGTGGAAGGCAGAATTGGATATACTAATGAGTTATTTGAGGAAATATTTGGACATGATGTTTTAATAGAAGATTGCAAAATAAATGAACTCAAAGCTTTCACAGATAAACTCTTGCTATCTAAATATGATTCTAAAAATGAAATCCAAAAGTACAGAATGTTATTAAAAATATTAACTGAAGTTTTAAATGAAAGTTTAATGCAGGGTCAACTTGATGATTTTTACAAAAAAATACCTACTTATTCAAAAATAAATAAAAATAAATAAAGTTA
>DUQJ01000122.1 GCA_012837865.1 Clostridiales bacterium
AATAACACAATAAAATTATGCTTTTATAGAAAGGGAGAAATATATACATATGAAAAGTATAAAATTAATACATGGAGATTGTTTAGAGGCAATGAAAGATATACCTGATAAGAGTATAGATATGATACTTTGTGATTTGCCTTATGGTCAGACAGCAAGAAATAAGTGGGATACAGTTATTCCCTTTAAACCATTATGGAATCAATATAAAAGAATTATAAAAGACAACGGAGCAATTATATTGTTTGCTAATGGAATGTTTGCTGCTGATTTAATGCACAGTAGTCCAAAGATGTGGCGATATAATCTAATTTGGGAAAAGACAACAGTAACTGGTTTCTTAAATGCAAACAGAATGCCATTAAGATGTCATGAAGATATATGTGTGTTTTATAAGAAGCTTCCTACATACAACCCACAGAAAACCACTGGGCATGTCAGAAAAGTTAGTGAAGCAAAACATAAGAAGGATTGTATCAACACTACAAATTATGGAGAACATGGGTTAACTACATATGATAGTACAGAGCGTTATCCTAAAAGTATACTGCAGTTTGCAACTGATAAGCAAAAGTCAGCTCTGCACCCAACACAGAAACCAGTGGCTTTACTTGAATATTTAATTAAAACATATTCAAATGAAGAAAATATAGTTTTAGATAACTGTATGGGTAGTGGTTCAACAGGTATTGCTTGTAAGAATTTAAATCGTAAATTTATTGGTATAGAATTAGATGAGAATTATTTCAATATTGCTAAAGACAGAATACATGGACACACAATAAAACAATGAAAGATGTGTTTTATGGATATTGATACATAAACATTGATACATAAATAAGGAGGCGTTGTTGGTTGGCATTAAATAAACAAGTACATATATACGGAATTGCTACAGATGCGTTTTATAATGATGAAGAAATTAAAATTTATAGCCAGTTGCAAAAATATAGGCGTGAAAAACATGCATTAAAAAGAATATATGATGATGGGTATATAGATGATAGTGAGTATAAGCACATAGCTAACGTATTAAATATAACCATAAAAGTGATAAAAGATAGATTTAAAGAATTACTTTTAAGTAATGAAAAGGTAAGGGATTTAGATAGTAATCATATTAATGATAAGAATGTTATATCAATCTTTGAGTCTACTCTTACTAGGGTTTTAGGTATGAAGACTAATGAGTTATCATTGAGCGTTATGGTGGTCGAGAGTTTTTATTTTGAAATTCTTGAGCAAATAATCAAAAATGGATTTTATTATAACGGAGAAAAATATAGATACTACTCTTCGAGTGCTGGACAAATACGCACTAAAAAGGCAGTGTTCATTAAGGATAGTTTGTGGAGTAAGTATAGAAAAATACTAATGTGTGGCTTAACCATTGATAGGATAAACGACTTAGGCGGTATTAATGTTAATAAATATTTAGCATACTTAGCCTTGACTAATAGTGCAACAGAGTTGTGGGAAGGTTTTGATATTGATAAGTGTATTGTGGTTAACGATTTTGAGACAAGTATTGATGGTGAAGTCGATTATATAGACGATGTTACATATAAGATTAAAAGACAGAAAATGAACGTGCCAGTAGAACATACTGATGGGTGTGGAATGATTTTGCCTTCAGTGAGTAAAAAGAATTTTATGGTTAGACTGCCTTGGGTAAAAGGTTTACTATCATCATTTGACTACTTGAAGTTCATTAAAGAACATAATTGTTCTTCTATCGTAAAGGATATTTATGGTAGAGAGTGGGATATAATCAAAGACGATATTCAAGTTATATTTACTAAGAGTCAATTTAAAATGCATAGATTTTATCAAAGTTGGGATGAGTATAAGAGTTTTTTTAAGCAGTATAATTGTCAAGCTGGTATTTGCAATATGGAAAAAGACTACATAGATGATTCGTGTGTTAGTTATCAAATGTTGCAGACACTAACTGACTATACTGAGGATGAGCTTAAAGCTATCACTGAGGAATCTAGGATAAAGATTAATAATATAGCAAGTGACAAAGAAGTTATGCTTGATGTTTTTGGTGTTAAAAAGGAGAAGAGATACAAAACATATCTTCAACAAGCTTTAGAGATTTACCCTGAAATATTGCAAGACGTATATTGTAGGCGTACACTCAATGATATAAAGAGGAGTATGGTTAAAAGATACAGATCAGGGAAAATAGATATTGAGAGTAAATATACATTTATACTTCCAGACCTTTATGCTTTTTGTGAATACTTATTTTTAGACATTAAAAAACCAAAAGGGTTATTGGTAGATGGCGAGGTTTCTTGTCGATTGTTTGATAGTGGAGTTAAGTTAGATTGTTTGAGAAGTCCACATTTAATGGCTGAACACGCAGTTAGAAAGAATATTGTGCACAAAGATATGAAGAAGTGGTTTGACACTGATGGATTATATACTAGTACACATGATTTAATATCTAAGGTGCTGATGTTTGACAATGATGGCGACACGTCTCTTGTTGTAGCAGATAGTACATTTGTTAAAATGGCAGAAAGAAATATGGAGAATTATGATAATGTACCTTTGTATTACGATATGAAGAATGCGCATGATGTAATTTTAGACAACAATACAATATGGGAAGGATTAAATAACGCTTTTACAGGTGGCAATATTGGTGTTTATAGTAATGATATTTCTAAGATATGGAATAGTGGTGTGTTTACTAGTGGTAGTGAGAAAAAACAAAGCGAAGCCCTTAATGTGATTAAGTTGCTTTGCATGGAAAATAATTTTGTCATAGATTTCGCAAAAACACTATATCAACCAGAACGACCAAAGGACATTAATAGAATAATTAAAAAATATACCAACAATAAGCTGCCATACTTTTTCAGATTTGCAAAAGATAAGACCAAGAATCAGGTTGTGGATATAACCAAAGAAGAGTATATAGACACAGATACAAGTATAGTAAATAGATTAAGAAAACTATTTGTGAATCGCAGATTAAAATTTACTATCGAGAATTTTGGAAGATTTAATTATAAGAATTTAATGCACAATAAAGATATTCTAGTAGATATGGAAGTGATAGAAAAGTTTGATGAGCTAAATACAATGTATCACTTTAAAATAAATCAAAAGAACAAGAGTAATGTTAACTACATAATGAAACTTGTGAATGATGAGATAATGACATTGGGATATGATAGGTCTGATATAGTTGACATGTTAGTCGCTTATCAGTTCAAATTAACAGATAGTGAACACAAAAATGTGTTGTGGAGTTGCTTTGGAGATGTTATAGTGGAAAATTTAAGAAACAATATATCTGAAGATAGTATACAGTGTAGAGATTGTGGTAATAGATTTATACCTAATTATCATAATGAGAAGTTATGTAATAAATGTGCGACCTATCAACCAATAGAAAATAAAACTATTGCGTGTATTGATTGTGGTAAAGAGGTTTTGGTGGATGCTAGAAACATGACTAAGGTTAGATGTGATGGTTGTCAGAAAGAACATAGAAAGGCTTGGGATAGAGAAAGAAAGAGAAAATCAAAGGATTAATTCCACTTTTGTTTTTAAAAGTTAAAATCGCTGTAAGCCTTGGTTTATAAGGGCTTAAGTGGGTTTGTTGTAAAGTTAAAAATCTACAAAAGCGTTACAAACCTAGTACCTATAAGGGTTACAGCCATTTTTTCTTGTCCCTCTATAATGGAGAAAGAACCCTTTATTCATAGGGTTTATAACAATACAATAAAACAGCTATTTTATAGTTAAAAATAAATTAAAACTCAAAGGAGAGATGTTTAATGATTTTAAAAGAGGCGTTTAGATATCAAAACTATTTAAGCAGACTAATAGGTGAAGCAATTGATTATTTAACTACAACTAGTAATGTCATAATTACAAAACAGGAACACTTAAAATCTAAAAGTAATGCAGATGCAGAGGACGAAGTTGTTATAGCTGATAAGTATTCAGATATAGAGTATAAGCCTAACCAAGTCATAGACTTCTTGTTGGATGTATTAAACGAAAAAGAAAAGCTAAGCGATGCAATCAATAAGGCAAAGCTAAATACAGAAATAAATATAGATAGTTCTATTGCTATCAACAAGGAAAAACAACGCATAACATCTATATTCGACAGATTATCTAAAACTAAATCTGGAGAAAAAATTAGAAATGATAGTGATTATAAATTTAACGCTGAGGGAAATCAAGTTTCTTACTATTATGAGGTTAAGGAAACTACTACAATAGATTTTGATAGGAATAAAGTCAAAGGCATTGTAAAAAGGTTGCGTAGGGAGTCTGATAATACCTCAAATGAATTAGATAGGGTGCAGGTAACATTGGATGTGGACTACTCTCCTACTTACGAAATTAATGATGATTTTGAAGACTCGTTAGAGATATTTGTTAATAAATAAATTTAATAAATAAAAATTCAGCCATCATGTAGAGAACTAAAGTTGATTGACTAGCCATCAATCGCTTCTAGTGTAAGTGAAGTGTGACTCACACAGCGAATACTGCTAGAGTGTATTATATTATTTAAAATCTTCATATCTTATTGATATGTTAGATATAAATAGATTACATATAAAACAATTATGCCAATGTGCAAACTCAAGTAGGTTGCTATATGTAATTCGTTTCTATATCCGACATTTCATTAACCACATTAATTATGTAAATTTGCCAATTTGATAATTCGAAAATACAATATCCGTTTTGCTATTAGATATGTGTTCTGCGAGAACACCTGTTGATGATATAAAGTTACGGCTTTATATATCCAAGGAAAAAGAATCTTAATTTTTATTTGAAATAAATTGGTTGTGGCTAAGATTGATATTTTAGTTTTCTATATGATGGCTGAATAATTGATGTATTAATCAAATAATTGCGGTGGTAATTCTTCGGAATCCATCTGAGGTGAGTTGTTGCGACGGCTCACCTTTTAAACAACAAAGTTAATTATAAGGTAGTATGCCTTTTGTAGAGGTGGTTGGTGTATTTGACTAATAATGCACCTTCCACTTAATTTATGCTTTCATAGTTTAATGGTAAAACAATTGACTTGTAATCAATAGATCACAGTTCAACTCTGTGTGAAAGCTTAATAGCCAGATGAAAGATGATTATTAAAAGTGTGTGGTGAATATCAGTGCTCACAAACAAACTCCCATTTTTCAAGTCTAAAACGCTTGTAAGCATGGACATGCACTGATTTATGTAGGGCTTCAACTACTACTCTCTCACCTTTGAGGGAGCTTTTGTTATGGGAATTGTAGACTTGGATGGTGCAACTCCATCATTTCCCACTCTTCCATTATACAATGGAATGTATAATTATACACAAATATACACAGAAAGAAGTGATAGAATATTAACGATTTTAACGATTTAGAAAAAATGCTTAGAAAATGCGATAAGGTTTTTAAGGATAAAAGTAATCAACTTAAAAATAGATATAATCGCAAGTTAAAAATTAGAACCCAAAAGCGTATTGAAGAAACAAAGCCTGAAAATGACGATTTTTAAAAACTAAAAAACTGGAGAAAGTTGGTGGTTTAGTGTCAATAAAATTTTACGACACTTGTGCTGTATTGGAGTTAGGAAATAAAATATTTGAAGAACCTTTCGTTATTTGTTCTAAGACTATTGAAGAGTTGGAAAATATAAAAACAAATGCAAGAAAAGACGAAAGCATCAAGTATAAAGCTAGAAATATAATTAGGTTATTGACAAAAAATGAAGATAAATATGAGGTGGTTATTTATAATTGTGAGATATATGATCTACTTAAATATGGCTTTAATTTAGATGTCATACCAGATAATATTATTATGGCTTGTGCTTATCAATATAGCGAAAAACATAAAGATATTATATTTTGCACTAGAGATTTGGCATGTAGGTTAGCTGCAAAAAATATATTTAGTCTTAATGTTGATAGTATTGATGATAACAATGAAGAAGAATATAAAGGCTTTAAGGAAATAGTTATTTCAGATGATACTGAGATGGCTTATTTTTATGAGCATTTAAATGAAAATATATATAATTTATTAGTTAATGAATATTTGATTATTAAAAATATAGATTGTGAAGTTGTGGACTGTTATCGTTGGGACGGTGACATACATCTTGCGTTGTATAAAAAAGGAGTTAAATCCTTATCTTTTGGTGATAAATTAAAGCCCAAGGACATTTATCAGTCAATGGCTATTGATTCTCTTATGCAAAATACTATAACCATTATTTCAGGAAAAGCAGGAAGTGGGAAGTCGTTACTATCATTGATGGCTGCAATGCATTTAATAGAGAATGGTAAATATGATAGATTGGTTGTAATGTTTAATCCACTAAAAACCTTTGGTGCTAAGGATATGGGATTTTATGGTGGTGATTTTTTAGAAAAAGCAATGCAAAACTTTATAGGGCAAGTACTAATTACTAAATTTGGTGATAGATATGCAGTTGACATGTTGATCCAACAAGAAAAAATTAAGTTGGTGAGCATGGCTGATGCGCGTGGAATGGAAATAAGAGACAATGAGATTTTGTGGATAACCGAAGGACAAAACACTAATATTGAATTATTAAAACTTTGTTTATCTCGTGCTTCTGCTGGCTGTAAAATATTTTTGGAGGGCGATTATACAAGTCAAGTAGATTCTCGGTCTTTTGATGGTGATAATAATGGTATGAGACGTGCCATAGATGTTTTAAAGGGTGAGGATATTTTCGGACATATTCAACTAAAGAACGTATGGAGAAGTAAAATAGCAGATTTAATTAATAAGATGTAAAAATATTAAGAAATTGGAGGTACTCTCCTATTGAAAAAAGATAGAGGTAATAACCTTTTATTTGGAATAATAATAGGTCTTGCATTTATTCCTATTGCTAATAATGTTGTTGATATTATTATAAATAGTATGGATATTATTAGGTGCAAAGTTAATCAGAAAATTATAAAAGAAAATAAGATTACTGAGGATCTACAAGCTGAACAAGAACAAGAAATAGACACACAGTGTCTAGGTTTCGATTTATCACCACAAGAAGAATATTATGAGGATGATGAATATTTTGAAGATTAATTAATTTTATTTTTTTTAATACTAAAAATACTTATACTGCACCAATATAACATTACCACAAAATAGCCAATAAGTAAATGGTGAATATAGACAAAAATATAAAGGAGAATTTGTGAAATATGGCAAAAAACAATTTATCGTATAAAAGAATTATAACAACTAAATTACAGGCGGCTGGGTTTTTAGATACAGACAATAACACTATTGAAATTGATGGTGTGGACAAAAACTTATCTGAGTTATTAAAAGATTTTAATGGTGCTGAAATTATTATTGCTGTTAGTGTAAAAGAAGAAGAAGATCTAAAGGATTAATATTAATTATAATGATGAAAGGAATGATGATATATTTATAATTTTGAAAAAGAAATTGAAAAGTATGGTCTGACTGTTGAAGAGTATGAGGATTGCTTAAAAGCAATTTCGGATAAACAACTGGGTATAAATGATCTAGATTGGCAAGAAATTAAGACTAGATATAATATTGATGCACATTATGACACTATACGTAAAGCATCTCAGACAATTTTCGGTGGAAGTTTTGTATTGGATTATTTTAAATCAAAAAATGCCAACCGTAATAATGATGATATTTATATTAAAGAAATTGCAGTTCAAAAACAAGAATTATATAAAGAGCGTCAAAAGTTACTAGATGAAAAAACTGATATGCGTAAATTACTACGAGATGATGCAAGGTTAGAACATAGAATAGATATTTTAGAAACAGAATTAAAAAAGCAAGGATTGCGTAAATTTGAGCCACATTACTCTTCTATTAATCAATCTGACAATGACTTAGTTGTTATGTTGAGTGATTTACATATTGGTGCTGAATATTACTCTTTTACAGGTACATACAATTCCAATATTGCTAAAGAGCGATTAGAAGAATACTTAGGCAGTATTATTGAAATAAAAGAACTTCATGGTTCTGAAAATTGCTTTATAACTATACTAGGTGACAGCATTTCAGGCACAATACACAAGTCTATTGCTGTTGCTAACAGAGAAAATGTTATTGAACAGACTAAGCTTGTATCTGAGTTAATATGCAATTTTGTATTTGAATTAAGCAAGCATTTTAATCAAGTTTATGTAAATGCAGTAAGTGGTAATCATTCTAGGCTTGAAAGAAAAGAAGATGCTGTAAAAGATGAAAGACTTGATTCAATTACACCTTGGTTTATAAAGAATAAGCTAGACCATGTAAAAAACGTTTATGTTGAGTTGGATGAGCTAGATTCTACTATTGCTACTATGTCAGTTAGAGATAACATATATTTGAGTCTGCATGGCGACTATGACGCTTTTAATGATGGTGCTGTTGCAAAATTGGTGCTATGGTTAGGGTTTAGACCAAATGTGATAATGTTTGGGCACAAACACCATCCTGCCATGAGTGAAGTGGCTGGAATTACAACTGTTCAATGTGGGAGTTTGGCTGGTAGCGGCGATGATTATACAATACAAAAGAGATTAAAGGGAAATGCAAGTCAGACTATACTAGTTTGTGATACTGGTGGAGTTAGAGCTTGTTACCCTATTAAATTTGATTAATTAAAATAAAAAAAAGATTAAAAGGAAGAAATGGAGAGATTAAATTAATGAATAAACAAAATTTTGTAAAAAGGTTATCAACTAATACGGGTGCAAGTCAAGCACAATCTAAAGAGTTTTTAGATATATTTTTAGATACAGTTACAGAAGTTTTAGCTGAGGGTGAAGATGTTAATTTTGTTGGCTTTGGTAAGTTTAGTGTGGCTGAGAGAGCTGAAAGAAAGGGTAGAAACCCACAAGACGGCTCGGAGATTATTTTACCCGCGTCTAAATTACCAAAATTTAAAGCAGGAAAATCTTTGAAAGATGCAGTCAACGAATCATAACAAGCAACAAATAAAATTATAAAAGGAATGATAAGAATGAAAGAAAAAAATTTTTGTTGTATAGATAATTTTTTAGATGACCTATTTAATATGTATGGGTATGTTAATAAGTATGATTGTATCACTATTTATGCCAATGCAGATATAATTAGTGAGATATTTAGAAGTCTTGCATGGATAACATATGATGATGAGGATTTTGAAATAGGTCAGATTAATTTTGATTGTGATGGACATGATTACGATAAAGAATTTATACTTAGTATAAATGACGACAAGACTATATGGATTCAACCTGCTTGGGATGGATGCGTTGTAACTAAAGGTTGTGGCATTGTTAATTATATTCATGCAGATTGTAATTCTAAAATATTAATTGAACTAGAAAATTGTAAACAAAAAGTTGCAATATTTGATTATGGAAAACACGAATAATTATACATAAAATGAGGGTTTTATCTAGTCTGATAAATGTCAAAGTTTATCAGACTTTTTTAATTAAAATAATATAAGAAAGGAGTGTCTAAAATGGCTAGAAAATCAAAGTATGATAAAGTTAGAGAAGCTATTAATGCTGCTCCTAAAATCAATACTGATGTAGATATAAATATAATACGAAGCAACACAAGAAAAGATGAAAGAAAATATAAATGTTCATGTTGTGGAGACAGCTGGAAGGTTCAAAAAAGTAACTTCTCCGAGACTAAATCAATATTATATCAATCTAACAATGGGTTTATTACCATTTGTAATAAATGTCGTGATGAATATTACTATCAACTAATAGATTTGTTTAGTGGCAGTGAAGAAAAAGCCCTCGCACACATGTGTGTTCAGTTTGGTTGGTTTTTCCACGATATGGCTGTTGAAACTTCAAGGCAAACATCGACTGGAAGAAGTAGAATTGGAAATTACCTCGCTAAAATAAACCTAAATCAGACATCTATGCATGGTGCAACTGATATAGACACTATAAAATTTGATTATAATAACAGAACTGAAGAAGTTATTGAATCTGCTGAACACTTAGAGGAATTACAATCTAAAGGATTAAGCAATATATCCATAGATATTCTTGAAACATGGGGTTCAGGCTTTCCCGATATAGATTATAAAATTTTAAACGATCATTATAAAATGCTTAAAAAGTACAATCCTAACTGTGATAATAACCAAGAAATTTTTATCAAATCTCTTTGTCATTTAAATTTAATACAAACCAAAGCATTAAAGGAGAATGACACTACGGGTTACATTAAGGCAAATTCAGAATACGCAAAAACATTTAAGCAGGCTGGTTTAAAAACTATAGAGGAAAAGGATAATAGTAACGATGCGACTGTAGGTGTGACATTAGCAACAATTGGCCAGTATACACCAGAAGAATATTATAAGGATAAAGATTTATATAAAGATTATGACAAGTTGGGTGAATATATTGAAAGGCACATGTGTAGACCTTTAAAAAATTTGCAACATGGTACTGACGAGAGAGATTTTGAATATTTTGTACCAGATTCTAATGACATCTTAGATGGTGATGATGATGAATAAAATGCAATATCCAGCAGATGAAAATCAGTTAGAATTATATAAGAAATTCCCAACTACACATTTTTTAAGTAATCCAATTAACACTAGAAATATATTGGCATGGAGTACCTTTTGGCGTAGAAATATGCATAGGTTTGCAGAGGATTATTTGCAAATATCTCTATATGAATATCAACAGATAGCCTTATATGAAATGGGAAATTCAAGTCTTATCTGTATTATCGCCAGTAGAAATAATGCAAAGTCTTTTATGATAGCTCTATACGGTTGTTGTAGGGCTATTTTATATCCAGGTACTAAAGTTGTAATAGGATCTGCCACAAGGGGTCAAAGTAAGCTTATTGTAACAGAAAAGATTGAAAATGAATTAATGGAATGGTCACCTCAACTTAGACGAGAAATTCAAGATGTTAAGCGAAATGGTCAAGAGGTTTCTGTTAAATTTCATAATGGCTCTACTATTACTGTGTTTACAGCCAATGATAATGCCAGAGGTCTAAGAAGTCATACTGCTATTCGTGAAGAGTTTAGACAAATAGACCAAAAGATTGACAATAAAGTAATATCACCTTTCCAAACTGTAAGGAATCGTCCTTATATAAAACTAGAATATTACAAAGACATAAAAATCCTTAAAGAAGAGCCAGTTGACATTTATCTTTCATCATCATGGCACGATTTAAGTCATTGGATGTGGGGAATTGTAGATGGTGCTTACGAAGGTATGTTAAAAGGTGATGGTAGCGTGCTTTTAGCATTTGACGAAAGTGTAACTATAAAGCACGGATTAAAAACAATGAACTATTTAATTAGGGAGAAAAAGAAACAAGACCCTGTAACATGGAAGGTCGAGTTCTTAAATTTAAAAGTTAAGGATTCGGCGTCTTCGTTTTTTACATATTCATTGCTTACTAAAAGACAAACACTTAGACAAGTATTTTATCCCCGTGATACAGAAAGCTTTAGGCGTAAGAAAAAAAATAAGTATGCTATTCCAAAGCAAGATGGTGAAGTTAGAGTTATCTCGTGTGATATTTCTTTTGTTCAAGGAGAGCAAAACGATAATTCTGTTTACTCTTGTATACGTGGAATGCCTGAGAGTATGACATATGAAACAGAAGTGGCAAATAAAACAGAAGTTGAAATAAAGCAAGGCTATCGTAGAGAGTATGTGTATATTGAATCAAACCAAATAGGTGACACGACTAAGCAAGCAATAAGAATTAGAGAGCTATACGATGACTTTGACGCTGATTATATCGTTATTGATGCTAGAAATGCTGGTGTGCAGATAATTTATTCTCTTGGAAAAATTCTATATAACGAATCAAGAGGTGTGGAATATGAGCCATTAAAAACTATGAATAATGATGCTTATGCCGATGTTGTTAAAAATCCAAATGCTAAGTCCGTTATTTATGCAATAAATGCAACACAACAATTAAATAGTGATATAGCCTATTCTTTCAGAAGGGGATTAACAGAAAATAAAATTGACCTTCTATTAAATTATAATATTGCTAAAGAAGAAATTCTTGATGAAAATAAAGATTATGTTAATGAAACTGATTTAGATAAACAGCTTTCTTATGAAGTTCCTTTTTTAGAAACACAGTTGATGATTAATGAATGTTCGGAATTATTGTATGAAAAGTCACCACAAACAGGTGCTATAAAAATCTTTGAGCATGGCGGAAATAGAAAAGATAGATATAGTAGTGCTAGTTATGGCAACTACTTTCTAGATCAATTAGAACTAGACTTATTATCTGATAGTTCAGATTATGAATTTTGTACATTTATAAATTAAATTAAATAATAAAACCCAAAAGGGGAGGTGATTTACTTGGCAAAGGATATAAATAAATCTCAACAAGAAAAACGTGAAGAATCATATGAATTTAACTCATATAATACTTTTCAGAATTTTGAAAGTATATTTGGCTTTAGCCTAATTGAAGATTATTCACAAGAAGAAATTAGTGGTATAGTACAGAATCCTATACAAAACCATTCTCAAGCTAGACAGCTTAGTAAGGTGGTTTATAACAAATCTGGTGTTATATCAAATGTAATAGATTATATGGTTTCACTGCCATGTTTAGATAGAATAATCACATCTAGTGGAAAAAATAAAAAAAAAGTAGATAAGAACAAAGAGTTAATGCTCTCAACTTTAGAAACTATAAAAGACAAGTCATTTATTAGAGATGCTTTATTTAGAGATATGCTAGATGGCATATGTTTTTATTATTTTGAAACTACTTCTACTACTCCTAATAATGTTAAATTTTTAAGTGATTATGAAGTAGAAAATATTTTTGAAATTAATGACCTAGGTCTTAACTCTTCTATAATATCTCTTCCGTATGAACACACTAAGATAGTTGGTAGTAAAAATAGTAGATATGTAATAGCTTTTAATTTGGATTATTTTAAAAAATTCTCTGGCAACGAGTTAATAGGCAAACTACGCAAATTTCCTAAAGAAATTCGTGATGGTTATTATAAAAATGAGAATAGTAAAGTTAGTAAAAGCTGGTTAGTATTAGATAACAGTAAGACCATAGTACATAAAATTAAATCAGAAATAAGTGAACCATGGGGTAGACCTTTATCTATTAGTGCATTGGATGACTTAATATATCAAGATTATTTTGTAAGTACCAAGAGGAACGTATTAAATGAGTTAAATAATCAAATCTTATATCAAACATTTCCAGAGGGCGAAAAAAAAGGTACTTCATCGTTAACTGGAAAACAACAAAAAGACCAGCATAATACTGTCAAAGATGCTGTAATGAAGAAAAACAATAAAGGTGGTACAAGCTTTTTTAGTGTTGCGGCTGGTACAAAATTAGACTCAATTAAGGTGTCCACCGATATATTTGATGAAAAAAATGAAGCTAGTCTAAATGACCAAGTTGCACTTGATGTGGGTATGGCGGCGAGTTTATTAAATGGTTCTAGTAGTGGTAACTACTCTTCCCAACAAAATAACCTTGACTTAATATTTTCACAAGTATACTCATGGATTGAGGAACTTCGTGATGAATTAAATACTGTTATAAATAAGAATATTATTAAAGACAGAAAAAACAAGGTTAACGTCTATTATCTACCTACTTCACTAACCAATAGAAAGCAAACATTTGAGTATATGAAATCTTTATATACTGAGTGTTCAGGTAGTTTGCAAGCTGTTATTGCGGCTAGTGGTTTTAATGTTGAGGCATATTTATCACTAATGGACGAAGAGGTTGAAAAAGGATTTGATGAAAAATATAAACCTCATCAGACAAGCTATACAATGAGTAAAGGTGGTAGACCAGAAAATGCAAACTCGACAAACCCTAACACACAACAATCAAGGGCTAATGGGAGTAGTAAAACCCCAAAACCATCAAACAAGTAATTGCTTATAATAATTTGAATTGTTATAAGTTTACATATATTTAGTTGAAAAAGTTAAAAATCAAATATGATAAGAAAGGCAGGTGATTTGGCTAAGTGAAAAAATTTGAATTATCAAACAAGCAAAATAAAAATGGTAGACGACCTTTTAAAGTTATTCTTTATGAAGTATATCCAGATGATTGTATTATTAATAATACAGGAACTAAATACAACGGAAATGGTATTACGTGGATTAAAGAATATTGTGAATCCCAACTAGACAGTATTTCTGGCATGTCATTGACGGTTGAGTTTATTAACGATGAAAGAACCGAAATTGCTGGGCATGGAGATACAGGTGTTGATGATGGCTTGCCAGTATTCGACAATGCTACTATGATTGGCTCTTTTACTAAAGGATATATAGAAAATGTTGAAGTTCAAGTGGATGAAAACACCGTAGAGACTAAAATATTTTGTATTGCTGAGGGTACTATTGATGAAATGAGATATAAACCTTTTGTCGATGAACTTGAAACAAAAATTAACAATGGAGAAAGTATTTATGGTAGTGTAGAGATTTATAAAAAAGATGATAATAGTGGGATTGTTTATTTAGATGGCTGGAAACAAAAAGGTAGAATCCCCACAATATTTAATCATAGTGGATTTGCATTGCTTGGAATTAAACCTGCCGACACATCAGCCACATTATTAGAATTAAATAAGAAGGAGGAACAAGAGGTTATGGATGAGAAACAATTACAAGAATTAATAAACAGAGTAAACGAAACTCTAGTTGAAACTAATTCTAAAAACAACGATTATACTGCTCAAATTTCTGAACTAAATGTACAGATTGAAGAAAAAGATAACACTATTTCTGAACTTAATGCAAGTGTAGAGCAAATTCAAAAGGCACTTAATGATATTGAAGAAGAGAGAAAAGGGTGGTGGGAAGAAAAAGAAGCTCTAGTAAAGGCATTGGGCGAAGCTAAGGCTGCAAAAAGACTAAGTGAATTAAATGAAGCACTCTCCGATTTTACCGAAGATGAGCAAAATTATGCAAAAGAAGAAATTGATGCCTTTAAAGAAGCCCCAGTAGAGACAGAAATTAATTCAATTATCACTAAGATTTACGCTGAAATTGGCAAAAAGGAAAAAGAAGAACAAGTTATTAATGAAAAAAATAGTGCTCAAGACGAAGAAAATGATGTAGAAGATATTTTTTCTGAAATCAATGAGGGTGCTGACAATGAAGACGATGTCTCAATATTTTAATTAGAAAAATAAAAGGAGGAATAATATTATGTTAAAACCAAGAACAATAGGTATGCTAGAAAAATATGACGTTTTTACTAGCGTTAAAGCTGATGCTGAATATGTAAATGGTACTTTTGGTACTGTAGCTGACGGAGTTTTTACTGCTGGTGCAGGTGGTTATGTAATCATGCAAAAAGGTAAAGGGGACACATTATATACTGATTTTACTGTTGTAGCTGATGAAGATATTAGAGTTGCAGACGTAGCGAAATGGGTAGGTAAGCAATTAGAGGTTTCCCCATTACATATTGAAGGCGAGTTTACTAAAGGCGATACATTAATTGTAAACGCAACAGGTAAGTTGGCAGTTGGCGATGCTGTAGCTGGTAATGTGTATTTTGAAGTTGAAGAAGTTATAAACTTTGATGGTGTTGGTGCATTACTAACGATTGCTGAAGAACCAGCAGTATAATTAAAAAAAATAAAAAGGAGGAAAGAATATGTATACATTTGAAATAAATAATAAAAGAGAAGACTCTGTAAATTTTAGTGGTAAGTTTACAAACAAGTCTCCTGTTGTTGAAATCTTTTCAGCGATGGTAGACGGAAAAGAAATGGGAAAATACGGTAAGCAAGGCGATAAGGCTATTAAGTATATTAAAAATTTAGGAGAAAGAGCTGAAAATGGCGATACTACTGCTATTTCTGAATTAAATACTTTAAGAAGATTTGTTATTGAACCAATATTACTACAAGAAATGAAATTACTAGGAATCTTTGGTAAATATACACCACTTGCTTTCGGCGAAACTGTGGAAGTTGAAACTTACAAACATATGGGTAATGTAGCGACTAGACAAGCAGAAGGTGTTGACGTTGCTTTCCCTACTATTAAAAAAGATAAATACCAAGTAGCTACTCAAATCGTTTCTGGTGGCTATTCTGTTAACTATCGTCAACTTGCTTTAGGCGATATGGCTAAAGAAAACGAAGGTATGGAGCAGGTTAGAATTCAAATCAGAAATAACGCTTCAAGATATGTTATGGAGACTGTAATTGACGCTATTAATAACACTAAAGGTGTTAAGTATGTATTTGAGGGTGCTGGATTAACTAAGACTGGCGCTGATGAAATATTAACAAAAGTTAGACGCTTTGGTAAGCCAAACGTAATTGGTGACTATGCTCTTCTTTCTCAATTTAACGCTTTTGCAGGTTATTCAGGAGAAATTGGTGGCAATGCTATTACAGGTATTTCTCAAAAACAATTAGATGCTATCGCTGAAAATGGTATTATTGGCTCATATAACGGTAGTGCATTAAGTGAGATTTCTAATGGATATGATTTTACTACTATGGACGGGGATAACTTTGCTACTATCCTACCTACTGGGTACGGTTTTGTAGTTCCTACAGGTGCAAATTCTCCTATTAAAACATTTACTCGTGGTGGATTAACTTCTTTCACAGGCAATAGTGTTACTACTGGTGATGTATTAACAAGATTTGACTTAGAAATCGCTGCTGATGTTGCTCGTGGTAGAGAATACGAAGTTGGTATGCTAATTGATACTAATTTAACTACTTTATAGAAAAGTTAAAAATAAAATGTTAAGGGTAGTTTTATACTACCCTTTTTCATGAATAGTTGGTGATATATGAGTAATAAATATTTTTATTGTTATTCAAGAAGGCTGATGTTCTTCTTGAGATCTATGAAATTTAGTTATTACACTACTGGTGTTAATTCAAATACTGATGTTAAATATTGGACTTTTGAAAAATCTGCTAGGCTTGATAATGCATTGGAGTTATGGTCACAGGTCAAACACTCTGTATAGTTTAAAGATGAAGATATATATATAGTTGAAAAGGAGAAGTTAAATGGCAAATGAATTAAATTTAGATACAAAAGTTACATTAAGAAATCTTGCAAATTGGACTGTAGGGTTTAAGAGGATAGAGTCTAATGGTGATTGTAGTATTCCAGCAAAGGGAACAACGAGAGTCACAAGAAATGAGGTTATTGCACAAGTGCAAAATGGCAATAAACTACTTGCTGGCGTGGACAACATAGGCTCTCATGCTACCGTTATTATCCAAGATGCACCCACTAGAGTTGAACTTGACTTTGAATCTGAAGATGGTAAAAAAAAACAACGTGTGCTTACTGATGATGTTGTAAAAACTATGTTTGAATATAAAACCATGAAAACATTTGAAAAACACTTAGAAGAAAATGTTGTTACTCGTGCTGAAAAGTTTGCAATAATAGAATATGTTAAAAATCTTAATCTAAATGATTATGAAAAAATTAGAGCAGTAGAGAAGCACACTGGGTTAAAAGTTGATTAAAGAGAGGATGGTGTGATAAACAATGAACACCACTTATGAACAAGTGTTGGAAAGTTTTGAAAGCACCTTCCAGCATAAAACTCAACTACCATCTGAACTTATAGAACAGTGGTTTAAGGATTCTGTTTCTGAATATGAATTAGAAATTGAAGAATTGGATTATAATTGGAGTGGTAGTGAGTTTAATAAAGAACTTAAACAATATGAAATTAGGTCGATAGCACTAATGATGAAGATTAAATACTGTACAAGAGAACTTAGTAGGGTTAATAAGCTAAACAATATTATTGGAAAAGATTTAAGTTTAAATTCTACTGGTGATAGTAAGAAGTATACTATGTCTGAGTTGATTAATGAAATTGAAAATTTGAAAGAGCTACTAAACAAACAGAAAACTACTGCTTATTTATAATGGAGGTGAACTATGGCAAAAGATTGGTATTTAATAGGTAATTCTCCTATTTATAATAGTGGCTTTGAAAATGATGAATTTCAGCAGTATAAAGATAGCGGTTTGGATGATATATTAAACTCTCCTATCTCTAGCTCTGTACAAATAGTTGACAATGACCTAAATGTAGTATCTGATATACGTGCTGTGGTTCAGAATAACTTAGCTGATACACCATCTAGCACATTGCAGAGACGTATTATGACTAAAATTGGAACACTAAATAGTCAAGATTATATTAAATATGATAATAAAATATATTTGATTAATTCAATTGTGGGAAATAATCAGTGGTATGAAAAGGCGATTATGCAGTATTGCAACTTCACCCTTAAATTCCAATCTTCAGATGGCATTATCCACTCTTACCCTTGCATTGTGGATAATAGGGTGCAAGGTACAGGTGACACTGACACAAAAACTATGACATTACCTTCTGGCAGAAAGATTATTTTGATACCATATAATGAACATACAATATTACTACGCAATGATAAGCGATTATTTGTTGATATACATCCTACTCATCCTATGCCATACAAAATTGACTTTGTAGATAGTACAAAATTTAATTATGGTGATAAAGGATTATTGGAAATTTATGTGAGTGAGGATGCGTTGAGAAAAAATACTGATAGACCAGATTTAGGTGTATGCGATTATTTTAATCCTAGTGAGGAAGTCGAATCACCTGTTGAGGGGTATTCATATGCGACTATAACGTGTAGTGGTGATTTGATAGCTGGTGGTGTTACACGCACAATTACACCAACATTTTATGAGGCAGATTCTACTATTAATAATACAATTATTCCTGTTTGGGATATTGTATTACCATTAGGTTATGAAGACCAATTCGTTATTACATATGTAGACAATCAAGTTAAGATTAAAGTGGCTGAAAACTATGACTTAATTGAGAAAACTATTACGTTTAATGTAATGGGACATGATGGCGGATATGGTGGAAATTTAACTTTAATAATTACTATATAAGGAGGTGGCAAACATTGAACTTTTATGAACTTGGCAAATATAAGGAAAAAATAATTAATATGTTTGTCGCTAATGAAGATATTGTAAATTTAGTTATATCAAAACCAGACGATAATCGTTTTGAACTTGGAGATAATTTTTTAGGTGGTAAATATAAAGCAGTGAAAGATGGTATAGAAGAAAAAGTCAATTTAATTGGTCATTGTTTTGATGTTCCATTTATTTATGCTTCAATATTTGACAATAGAAGTGCGATTTGTATAGATACCACAATCTCAAGAGCCGAAGGAGAATCTATTAAAGAGATGACAGTATCCATTGAAATAATGTGTCATAAAACTAACTTAAAATTAGATACCCAAGATAGGGCAAAATATATTAAAAAAGGGTTGTCTGGAAATCGTTTAGATATGATAGTTCAAGAAGTAGGATTACAATTAAACAGTAGTAGAGAGTTTGGAATAGGTAGATTCAAAGTATCTCCTAGAAATCCTGTTAGATCATATTTTCCCAATAATGATTATTTTGGAAAAGTATTGACTTATACTTGTGAGGATTTTATGACAGACTACTCAAAGAGGTCACTATATGGAAATTGAAAAATATTATTTAAATTTTAAAACACAACAACCTATTAATTACAATGGATTAATTATACATCAGCCTTCATTTAACGAAATAATGAAATATGGAATAGATATATATAATCGAATAATATTAATATATGCTCTCACTTTAGATTGTTTTGATATTTTAGATAATAAAGATAATATAAGTTTATTTGACCTAATACTAACTGACGAATATTTGTTAAATTGTCTGAGTGAATCATTATATATATTTACTAAAGCTGATGAAGTAGTATTGTATAAGGCAAATAAGTATATTGAATTAAAGTTTTTTGAAACTCAAAAAGACTATATAACTAAAAAAGTTAAAAAAATAAAAGAACCTAACCAAAATATTACAAAGCACTATTATTCATTATTTAATTGGTTGTATCAAAAAATAAGAAAATGCTTTAATAAAGAAGATATAATAGAATTTGAATATATCGATGTCACTGAAGAAGTAGTAGATAAAAAAGAAAAGACTTTTATTATTGATTCAAATAACTTTGATGATATTAGTGATATAATTTTAAAGATTAATACTACTAAAAAAATTATTATAGAGAAACCACCAGAAAATATGTCCGAAAGACAAAGAGATGTATGGGAAAAACTTCAAGAAGGCAGAAATAAAGATGCTAAAAAGAATGAAATACATATTTACGATATATTAAATGTATGTGAATTTGGTGGCAATTATCATATTCCAATAGAGGATATATGTAATTGGTCTTTATGGCGTATTATGAATTGTTATAAGGCAAGAACTAAATACAAAAATTATGATGATGGATTACAAATAGCTTTAGTGTCTGGTGATGGTAAAATTATTTCTGGTGAAAACCATTGGTTGCATCAATTAATGATTCGTGAATAACGAGTCATTTTTTTTATATAAAAAATTAAAATTATGAAAGGTTAAAAGGTGATATTTATGTTATATGCATTAAAAGACTGTGCAAATTTAAGAGTAGATAATTCCGCTGGAAAAACACAGATGTTTGTGAATTATGCTAAGACGAGTTCTTTGGAATTTAGTTCAGATTCTGTGTTTGCTATGAATAAGAACGTTAAAGCAGTTCGCTTTGATTCAAATCGTGAGGGAACCTTCACAACAAGTATGGAGATTTTTCCCATGGACATGATTCCATTACTCTTCGGAACTAAATTTACTAATGAAACAGTTCCGTTTGCAAAGAGAGAGGTTTTAAAAGTTACAAGTGGTTCAGCTACATTAATAGGAACACCAAAAGTAGGTTCACTACAGGTATTTAAAGTTGAGAATGATGATAAAATAACTCATATTAAAGAACAATCCGTAGGGACTCCTGGAACATCTCCTGATACATATTCTATATCAGGTCAAACATTAACACTTAATGCTACTACGTTCCCTGATGATAATGGATATATTGCTTGTTATTATTTTGTAGATACTCCATCAAAGAGCTTTAAAGTGGATAATATTTCATTCCCAGGCGGTTATGTTGTATATGGTGATACTAACCTTAGAGGAACAGATCAGATTGATGAATTTGTTCAATTTAAGCTGCATAATGTTAAACCTCAGTCAAATTGTACGCTCACAATGGATGTAGATAATATTGCTACGCTAGAAATAGTATGGGATATTATGGGCGATGCAGAAGGAAATATGCTTACTTGGAGTTCAATAGTATAAAGAGGAGGTAAAATATGGCTAAGGTAATTTATACATGTTTTGCTATTCCTCCAGAAGGAATTTTCATTGGTAAGGTTTATGATACTGGAAAAGATGAAAAGGGATATTTTTATACTGATGGTAAAGATAAGGTTTATGGTGATGAAGAATATATCAATACATTATTTTCTCCTGTAGAAGAACCTAAGACAGTAGATGTACCTAAAGCAAAAGAAGTAGAAGTTAAAAAATCTACATTTAAAGAACAGAAGAAACGTAAATAAATTATTGAAGGCTAGGTGAAATATCCTAGCCTTATTAAAATGAATTGTGCTAATTATTATAGGGATTATACAATTCATTTTGTGTAATCCCTATTTTTTTACGCTATACAAATTTGATAAGAATGGAGTGTTTAACATAGAAAATAAAATGACGTTAGCCCCACTGTCTGCTGAAGTAAGGCTTGTAAATCCAAAACAAGTTTATTACTACCTTTCTGAAGGCGTTTCCCCATTAAGGCTAGAGTGTGGATACGATGAAAAAATAGTCTTTATTTTTGAGAAGGAAGCTACCTTAAGATTATTTGCTAAATGGAGAGAACGAGATACTGGTTGGCAAGGTAATAAATAGAATACTAAACCTTGTATGAAAGAGATTGATACAATGAGTGGTAATAGACACACAGACAATGATTTAAAGGAGGGTACAAAATGAAAGAAAGCAAACCTATTTATGGATTTTATGATCAAGAAGATTTCACAGGAGTAGTTTGGGAAACAGAAAAGGGAATGATAGTTACCATTAAAGGTAATATAAATCCAAATAATAATCTTTTTATTAAGAGTTGTGAAACAGGCGAAGATATTAAAGATATTGATATGAGAAATATGTTAATGGATATATTGGTGTTTTAACACAAGACCATCATCTTATCACATAATAATGACTTTTATCTAAAAACAATCACATTATTATGTGGTAAAAATATGGAAAGAATTTATAGTGCAACAAACAGTATGTGGAAATGTTCAGGAAATTACAACGCGATAAGATAGAAAGGATATAAAATGGCTAAAGCATTAGAATTAACAAGTCCTATCCCACCCTCTGTAAATCATTATTTGGGCTGGCGAGCAGTTATGAGAGGTAATAAACCAATTGTAATGTCATATACAACTAGTGAAGCTAAAAAATATAAAAAAGCTTTTACAAACTATGTTATAGAACAGGCTAAACAACAAGGTTGGAATATATCAGATAACAGATTTCAACATTATTACATAGATACAACATTTTACTTCCCACGTATAGATATGGACTGCAATAACTATTGGAAATGCTTATTTGATTCTATAAGTGAGTCTAAATGTGTTTGGCTAGATGATACACAGGCATGTGAACGTGTTAAAGGTATTTATTATGACACTGCCAACCCAAGATTAGAATTAACTATTTATCCAGTAGACTACATAGGTATTTTTGATAATCGTACCCAATTAGATGAATTTGAAACTAATTGCTTCCAATGTACTAGATATAGAAATGGGAAATGTAGTATTTTAACAAAAGTTAAAGAGGGTCGTATTCAAAAAGAAGTTATTAATAAATGTTGTAGTCAATACAAACTAAAAAAATAAACTAAAAATAATATCGGAGGTATAATACATGATAAATAAAATCAAAAATATATTCACTAAAAATAAATCCAATAAAATTAACATAATCAAAACTCACCTCGCACTCGAAGAGATGTTCCAATTTGTAAATAATTGTGTTGAGATGTGTTTTCTACAAGACGTAGAGGGTAAGGATATTGACTACTCTCCTCTTTGGAAAGATATAGCTATCCTAAATTGCTTTGCAGAATATTATACAGACTATAAATCTTCTGACGATATAGAAGAAAACTATCTCACATATAAGGTTTTAAATCCTTGGAAGTCTAAGATTGACTTAGCACAATTTGCCACGATGATGGTTGCGATTGATGAAAAAGTTGAATATAGAAAAGCTAAATTATTACAAACACAAACTCCACTAGCTGGACTGTTAGATGAAATTACCTCAATTATTAAAGGGCTAGGTGATAACTTTAATTTGGACGCCATTAGTGATTTAACCAAAATGCTAGGCAACATAGAGGGAATTGATAATGAAAAAATGATTAAAGAAATAGTATCAGAAGGTGCACAAAATAAGGATAATGTGAAATAATATGGCTAAAGTTAGAAATATGGCTGAATTAGAAAAGGTTATGGGCGGGCTACTAGAAGAATACTTAAAATACATGGCTATTAGAATTGAAGATGTGATAAAAGATTTTGTCCAAACTGAATTTTATGATCAATATGAGCCTGTGTATTATGAGCGTATGGAATGGATATTAAGAAAATGTACGTCAACTAAAGTTAAGAGACAAGGTAACACATACAATGTAATTGTATATATAGATCCCGAAGGAGTTAATTATGAAAGTGATTCGCCATCAGAAGTTTGGGGAAATATGGCTAATGGTTGGCATGGTAATATAGTTCAAACAGAAGGTAGATTTTGGGACGCTACGTTAGAATCAATTGGAAAAGGTGGAAATAATGATTTTTTCGAAACGTTTAAGATGTATTTAATTAGTAAAGGTATAGATGTGGTTAGGAAATAAAATTATATTAATTTATAGAGTAGTAAGACTCATCATCTTACTACTCTTTTCTATTTACATTCTTTAGAAAGGAGATAAAATGGCACGTTCAACAGTATATAATCAGATTACAACACCAGAGTTAATAGAGAAAATTTGCATTGAAAATAAAGAACTGTATGAGGACTTTTTAGGCTATCTTGCCAGTATAGATAGGGCAAAAAGTACGATAGATAGCTATAGAAATGATTTGGAAATTTTCTTTGTGTGGAATTTAACAGACAATAAGAATAAAGACTTTATAGATATTACCAAGCGTGAATTTGCAAGGTTTCAAAATCATGCTTTAAATTCATGGGACTGGAGTTCTAACAGAGTTAGGAGAGTTAAGTCAGTATTATCTTCACTCTCTAATTTTATTGAAGATATTTTAGATGAAGAAACAAAGTATAAAAATTATAGATCGATAGTCAATAAAATAGAAAATCCTGTTAAAGAATCAGTTAGAGAAAAAACTATATTGTCAGATGAGCAAGTTGACATTCTATTAGATGCTTTGGTTGGGCAAGAAGAGTATCAAAAGGCGTGTGTTATAGCATTGGCGGCTTTAAGTGGTGCTAGAAAATCCGAGTTATTAAGATTTAAAGTTGACTTTTTTACAGATGACAATATTGTATTTGACGCTTTATATCGCACACCTAAAATTGTAACAAAGGGTAGAGGCAAAGGAAAAATGTTAAATAAATATGTGTTATTAGAGTTTAAAAAATATTTAGACTTATGGCTAAAAGAACGAAAAAAAATAGGGATTGATAGCGAATGGTTATTTATAACAAAGCAAAAAGGCAAGTGGGAACGTATGAAAATTAGTACTCTTGATAGTTGGACAAATCAATTTTCTGAAATACTAGGTGTTCCATTTTATTTTCACTGTATGAGACATCAATTATGCACAAGACTTATTAGACACTCATTACCACAAAGTGTTATACAAGAGTATTTTGGCTGGAATTCGGCAGAAATGATTTCGATCTATTCTGATTTAGACATTTCAGATGAGTTTGGTAAATATTTCAGTAAGGAAGGCATTATAAAAGTTGAGGAAGGTAATTTTGACGAACTTTAATACTACTCTCCCACAATAAAAGAGTCGTTTTATTGAGTTAATTAAAACATATTTTTAACTAAAACTGCATATTCATATTGTTTTAAACTTAATAAACTTTTTTCACCACTCTTCCATTCTACTGCAACTATATGTGTACTTTTGTTTTTAGCAGATAAACCTGCGAGTACACCTACACCACCTAATAGTGCAACCCCTACTGCACCACGAAGTATAGCACTAGATCCACTTTTAACAGTATCTTCTGTTATTACTTCATATTTTGCGAGTGTATTTTTATCTAATCTAATCCAGTCGCCAAATATGTTTGGCTGTATATAAACAACATTACCTATATTATTTTTAACTTTTTTATCTTTATATTTACCATTCATAACATAACTCATAGAGATACCTCCTTAAAATGTTATAAATATTGTATCACATAAACGTTATAAATGCAATATAAGATTTAGGTTTTTTAAGCACACCTTTTAATGAGGTGTTTTTTTAATTATAAATTTTAATACTTCAGAAAGGAGTGAAAATAAATTATGGTTGATAATTTTCAAATTTTATTATCAGGAACGTTAGATAAAACCACTACAAGAAATGTTTTAAATTCAGATATTGATAAAATAAAAGGGCAAATAAAACATATAGAATTAAGTGCTAAATTAAGTAAATCCTCCTTGGAATCAATAAAAAAACAAATTGGTAGTTTAAATAATCAGAGTGTCGACTTAAAAATTAATTCAGCAAGTAAAAATAATTTTAGTCAACAAGGAGCAAAAGCAGGACAAGATTATGCTTATGCTTTTAATAAGGCATCAAATTTAAAATTAAGTATTAATGACGATGAAATTATTACAAAAACTAAAACTGTAATTAACAGAATGGATGCATTAATGTCCAAGACTTTAAAATCTGATGTAAAATTGGATGCTACAAATCTTGAAAAGTTTGATGAATTAGCTGTTAAAGTTACTAGTTTAGAGGATGTAAAAAAGTTAAGAGAATACTTAGCGTTAGCAAATTCAGAATATTCAAAGCTGAATGCCTCGATGAGTGCTGATATACCTGATAGCGCAATAGAAAAGATGAATACTAATATCAGAGGAATACCTAGCGACATAGATAAGGTTAATGTTGGTTTTGCTAAATTAAAAAATCCGACAGCAGAACTACAAAATGAAATAAGTAATCTTGTAACAGATTATCAAAAACTTACTCAGTTTGATGAGACTGGAAATATAGAAGAAAAAATTGAATTATATAATAAGCTAACAGATAATATAAAGCATCTTAAGAAAGAAATAAATACAACATCTCAAGTTGAAAAATTAGAGCCTATGGACTTTCAAGTTGAAGCTACTCAATACAAAATTGAAGATTGGATGAGAAACAATACTCGTGCTGCAAAGCATTTTAATAAAGAACTTGACGAGATGTTAATGAGATTAAAGAACGCAGACGCTCAGGAATTAAAAAATATAAATGGTGAGTTTGGTGCTTTAACTAAACAAGCAGATGCCTTTGGTAAATCTGGAAAGACTATGTTTGAAACGTTAAAAAATAACGCTTCCAAGTTCATCGGTTGGTTTGGAATATCTCAAGCTGTTATGGCTGGGACTAGAGCTATTAAAGATATGATTGGAGAAGTTAAAGTATTAGATGCTAGTATGATTAGTTTACGTAAAGTAACTAATGCAACAGAAAGCACTTATGATGATTTCTTTACTAACTCTACGCAAAAAGCCAAAGAACTAGGTTCTAGTATATCAGATTTTATAGAACTTTCAGCTGATTTTGCAAGATTAGGGTACAGTTTAGGCGAATCTTCCGATTTAGCTGAGGTTGCTACTTTATATAGAAATGTTGGTGACGGCATTAGTGCTAGTGATGCGAGTGATAGCATAATTAGTACTATGAAAGCATTTAATATAGAAGCTGCGGATTCCTTGTCAATTATTGACAAATTAAATGAGGTTGGAAATAATTTTGCAATTTCCTCAGCTGGTATAGGTGAAGCTTTACAGCGTTCGGCATCATCTTTAGCTAGTGCAAACAATACATTAGATGAGTCTATTGCTTTAATAACAGCTGGAAATACGGTTGTGCAAAATCCGGAGCAAGTAGGAACAGCTTTAAAAACACTATCTTTACGATTGCGCTCAACTTCTGCTGAAATAGAGCAAATGGGCGAAAGTACTGAGGGTGCTTTAGAAACAACATCTAAATTAAGACAATTGCTGTTAGATTTAACAGACCAAAAGGTAGATATTCAATTAGACGAAGATACATATAAATCTACATATCAAATCATGTTAGAAATGTCAAAAGTAATGGACGACATGACGGATATGGAGAAAGCAACCGCCCTTGAAGCAATGTTTGGTAAACGACAAGCAAATATTGGTACTAGTATTCTTCAAAATATGGCTGAAGCTGAAGATGTACTTACTACATCACTAGAATCTAGTGGATCAGCCCTTGAAGAGCAAGAGCAATATCAAAAGGGAATTCAGTACTCTTTAGATGTACTCAAGGCTTCAATGCAGGAGATGGCTAGTACTACTCTTGATTCTTCTACTATTAAGTTTTTTGTAGATTTAATGAACGTAATAGTTGAAACCACAAGTGCTTTGGGTGGATTAGTGCCTGTTTTTACAGCATTCGCTGTTGCATACTTTACATTTGCCAATAAAGAAAAGAACAACTTATGGCAAAAATTAATATTAAATATAGTTAATTATACAAGAAGTTTAAAGGGGGCTAAGGTTGCAACTGATTCTTTAAATGCCTCTATGAAAGTTGGGGCGGCGTTAACTGGCACAGCATTTCTTTTAGCGATACCTTTAATAGTAAAAGGTTTAGATGCTATGATTACAACTCTAGACGAACAAAAAGAAAAGCTACGTGAGACAGCAGAGGAATATAAAAATGTCAAGTCAGACTTAAAAGGCATAGAGGGTGAACTTGAAGCTGTCGCATTAAAGATGGATGAGCTTAATGCTAAGGATATTCCTACTTTTATTAAAGATGGTGAATTAGCAGAGCTCCAAAAGATTACAGAAGAATTATTAATTCAAGAGGGTATCTATAAAAGAAGAGAAAGTGCTAAAGCAAAAGAACTAGCTGAAGAGGCACTTAGAACCTATAATAAGCAATTTGGTGGCTATGAAGTTTCTCAAAGTAAAGTTGACGAACATCTTGAAAACCTTATTGCAAGCCCTGTAAGTGGATTAACATCAGACGACAATGATATATCAGCCTTAGTTGCTGCATACCAACAAGCTATTAAACAATCAAAAGAGGCGCTTGCTAATAATGATGATGAATTATATATGGAGTATAAAAGTGTAGCGGATGATATATCTTTAATGATAGACAATGTTACAGAAGACATCATTTCTCTTAGGGCAACACTAGAAACTGTTCCTTTTGATGAATTGGGTGATGAAGGTGTAGAAGCTTTAACAAGGCTTAATGGAATGCTTGATTTTATTCGTATAAAAATTCACCCTGATGAATGGGAGTCTATTAAATTTAAAGAAGTGTTTAACTCATCTGAAATGAAAGAAACACGTGAAGAATTAGAGGCGCTTGCCAAAGCAGGGGAATTAAATAGAACCGTATTTAGTGCTAATGAAAAGTATCAAGCATTACTAGAAAGAACAGGACTTACTGCTAAACAGGTTGTTGATTATATAAATAGTATGTATGAGGCTACACCTGATACTCCTGAAACAGAAGAACTTAATATTGAAGTTAAAAATAAGTCCATAGATGATTTTCAAGACTCTATTCAGTCAGTAGGCAAAGCACTGTCTGATTTTAAAAATTTAGACTCATCTTCTATTATTGACATTATGCAGAAATTCGGTGATTTTAATTGGAGTAAGTATGGTGTTACTGGTGCAAAAGGTGTTGGCAATTTAGAGGACGCTTTGCGTGATTTAGCAAAAGAATTATTAGAAAATGTTAGTGAAATAGATGGCTTTAATGATGCGTTACAGTCTATGTATGACGAAGCTATTAATACTGCTGACGGTACAAATGCTTTAACGGATGCAATTAGTGATTTATCTACATTTGCTAACGATATGAAAGCCTTAGATACTGCTTATGCTAAAATTGCTGAAGGTGAGAAAATTGATTCTTCTGATATAGTAGCACTACAAGAGGCTTTTGGTGACACTATTAATTTTGAAAACTTTTTAAACGCAATAAATGATGTAGATAAAATTACTCCACAAGTTCAACAAGCCTTTAATAATTTAACCACAGAATTTGTACATACATCAGGTGTTTTAGATAACTTAACTGACGAAAATATAGATTTAGTAATTGCACAACTTGAATTAGAAGGAGTTACTAATGCTAATGTTATAGCTACAGAGAGATTAGCATTGCAAAAAGAATATCTTGCTGCAACTGGTAAAAATCTAGCTGATGCCACATTTAATGAAGTAGTTGAGTTTGCTAGGTTAGAAACAACATCAGATAATACTAGAATAGCTATTGCAAATTTAGCTCAACAAAAGATTAATGCTAACAATATAGCTCTTATGGTTGATGGTGATATAAAGAGTTTACGTAATTTAATGGCTGCTTTAGGAGCTACTACTAATGCTTTATCCTTATATAATACTGTAAAATCACGTGGATATGTACCGGGTATGCCATCTTCAGATTATAGCAAATATTTAAAATCATTGATGTATTCAGCTCAAAGTGAAGTTGATTCATTTTTTAATAGCTTAAATGGACGAAACACTAATAGTAGTAAAACCGCGTATGCAAGTCCTACCGCAAAGAAAAATGCAGAAAAAAAGAATAAGGAAAAAAAAGAAGACAAAACAGACTATTATTTAGAAACTTTTGAACGTGAATTAGCTGAATTGCAATATAAACGGGAAAAAGATATTATTTCAGAAAAACAATATCTCGATTCACTCGATAATCTTAATAATCAATACTTTAAAGGTAAATCAAAATATTTAGACCAATATCGTAAATACGAGGTTGAAGTTTATCAAGGTTTGAAAAAACTCGAAGAACAACGCTTGTCTGATATACAAGGCAAATATGATGATAGACTTGCTGTTATTAAAAACTCTCAAGATGAAATTCAACATCAAATTGATTTACTAGAATCACAAGGTAATATTGTTGGAGTTGGGTTTTACAATCAATTATCCTCTAATGCACAACAACAAATTAAACTTTTAAATCAAGAAAAATCAGAGATACAATCACTATTTAATAAACAATTATCAAGTGGTTTTATTAAAAGTGGAACTGATGAATATTACGATTTCATACAAGCACTTAATGATGTTGATTCCCAAATTAGAGATCTAACACTTCAAACTGTAAATTGGGGCAAAGCAATTGAGGACGTAGTTGTTGATGCATTTGATAATTTAATTGATAATATAGAACATCTAAATAGTGAACTGTCTGTTTTGTATGATATGTTAGGTAGTAAAAAATTAACTGATGAGGTAGGTTTTACAAAAGAAGGTATTGCTTCCATTGGTTTACTAGCACAACAAATTGAGGCTTCACAATTTAAGATTAAAGAATATTCTGATGAGATTGAACGTCTAAGCAAAAATTATGCAGAAAATGAAGAACGTATTGAAGAATTAAAAGAAGCACAATGGGATGAAATGCGTACTACTCAATCATTGCGTGATGCTATTGTAGATTTAAATAGAGAACGTGTTAAATCTATTGAGGAAGGTTTAAAGAAAGAATATGATGCATATCAGAAGATAATCCAAGCTAAAAAGGATGCATTAGATTCTGAGAAAAGCTTAAATGGTTATCTAAATAGTATAGCAGAAAAAGAAAAAGATGTAGTTTCATTGCGTAGACAATTAACTACTCTTGAGTTAGATGATTCAGATGAAGCTAGAACTCGTTCAGCTTTGTTGCGAGAAGAATTAGCTAAAGCAGAAAAGGCATTACAAGAGGAGCAATATAATCATTCTATTGATAAACAAAAAGAAGCTTTAGACAAAGAACTTGAAGATTATCAAGCACAAATAGACGAAAAGATGCTAACACTTGAGGAATATTTAGAGAATGAAAATCAAGTAATTGCTGATAGTTTAGGCTTGGCGAAGGAAAATGCGTCTGCCGTTGCTAGTGTAATAGCTGACCTTGCCATTGAGCATGGCATAGAGGTTTCTAATGCTGTGGTTAATCCTTGGTTACAGGGTGCTAATGCTATTGCAAGCTATGGTGATGCTCTATCATCATTAACAAGCAAGTTTACAGCAGAGTTGAACAAGATGGCTACTGAGATGGATAAACTGTTACAACAGGCTAATAAGACGTCAAAAGTAACAGTTTCAACTCCTAAGCCCTCTCCTGCTCCTAAGCCCTCTCCTACTCCTGCTAAACCAACTACTAGCTCATCTTCTAGTCCTAAACCTTCATCTTCTAGTTCGTCTAGCAATAAGAAGAGTTTGCCTTTAGCTAGTGTTAGATATACTGGAAATAAAAGTAAATTAAATAAAGAAACTTCAATTGTGGATCGCTTAAAGTCTCATGATTTAGATTCATCAATTGGCGCTAGAGGCACTCTTTATAAACATTTTGCTGGCTCAGGTGCATATAAAGGAACATCTTCTCAAAATCAATTTCTCATTAAGAAGTTAAAGTCAATAGGATTTAAAAAAGGTGGTACTCTTAAAGAGCTTTTTAATCAAGCAGGTGAAGATGGAGTTTTCTTAGGTAGAAAAGATGAAACTGTAATAACAGCAGATACAACCAAATTGCTTAAAACTTCACTACCTAAACTAGATAATTTATTTAGCAACTTAACAAAAATAACCACTAAAACACCTACACTTTCAGGTGGTACTTCTCAGCAAGTTATCAATGTACATTATGATAACTTAATTAATGTTGAAGGCAATATTGATAAAGATTTTGCTGATGAGTTTAAACAAATGGGTGAAGATATAAGTAATAAATTAAAGAAAGGTATGACTGGTGCAGGTAAAAAGTGGTTGAGATAATAATATTGATTAATAGCTAGGCTGAAATATGCCTAGCTATATTAAATTAAAGTAAACATTTATAACAGAAAGGAGGGTTTTATGAAGTTTATCTACAATGGTCAATCTTCTGATGAATTTAATGTAATGATGGCTACAATTGGAATGCCTGAAGAAAGACAAGATTTAGGAATGTCTAGAGAAATAGTGCGTAATAGACCAATCAATAGTGCTGCAGATATTATATACGGCTCATATTACAATGATAATCGCAAATTTCCAATAACTTTAGTAAAAAAAGATGGAAGTCGCTTTACTAATAATGACATAAGGCAACTTAATGCTTGGCTAATAGGTTATAACTATCCTAAAAAATTAGAATTAGATAGTGATGTTTTAGAAGTAGAAAATACATACTACAATTGTTTATTTACAAGTGCAGCTACTATAAATGCATCAGGTGTAATAGCACTGACTTATGAAGTAGTTTGTGATGCTCCCTATGGATGGGAAGATTTTTGTGAAATATATGAAATAAATACAGAAGATCCAAAACAAGCAACCGCAATTACATTTTATAATACTTCGGATGAAATTGAAGATTATCTTTATCCCTCTGTAAAAATAACAAAGATTGGTAATGGAGATATAGAAATATCATACTCTGAAAATACAATAAATAATGTAATTCTAAAAGATTTAGTAGATGGTGAAGTTGTTACTATAGATAGTTTAAGACAAATTATCAGTAGTACAAAACAAACATTTACCAATACATTGGGTGGATATGATAACTTCAACCACAATTGGCTTAGACTTCTTCATGGTGATAATACTTTAGGCGTTTATGGAAATTGCATTTTAGAAATAAGTGGTAAATATGTGAGGAAGGTGGGGATATAATTGAATTTAAAATATGATAATTTTGGTAAATTAGAAAAGCTAGATGTTTATATGGTTAGTCAAGACATGAAAAGTAAAGTCCCCATTCAAATACATAATATTAAAATAGAAATGCGTGACCTTGAAATTAGTAAGGTCACTTTTGATGTAGATGAAGAAGAAAGTATCATAATGGATTTATACACATGGGAGAAATATGAAGGTACTACATGGGAAGAATTAGCTGGGCTAACATGGTTAGATATTACAAGAAGTAAAGACTACACTTTGTTTGAAAGTTTAAGAATTATACATATACCAGCACTTGGTGACAAGGCATATTTTCAGCTATCCACTCCAAATGAAACACAAGAAAATAAAAGAAATTATAAATCATGCACCGCTTATAGTTTAGAGTATCAATTAACTCAAAAAGATGTATCTTATTTTATTATTAATATGGGAGCTATAGGTTCTAGAGATGGCATTGTACTTTATGATAAGATAAATCCTGACAAAAGCTTATTAGACTTAGCGTTAAAAAATGCACCTAATTGGTCAGTTGGTGAAGTAGATACTTCTATTGCACTAAAGTCACGAAGTTTTGAGATTGATAAATCAGACATATACAGTTTTTTAGTAGACGATGTTGCTGATGCTTATAAGTGTGTATTTTTATTTGACACTGTAAATTGCAAAGTTAATGTTGTTGCTTTAGAAAACTATGGTAAAGATACAGACATACATATTTCATCAAAAAACTTAGCTAAAAGAATTGCTATAGAAAGTGCTGAAGATTCTATTTTTACTCGTTTTTATGTTGAGGGTAAAGATGGTTTAGATATACGTGACGTTAATTTAGGCAGTGATTATATTGAAGATTATTCATATTATAATTCACCCGAATGGTTAGGTAGTCAAGAGTTATGCGATAAATATAACGATTATATAGGGCTTAGAGAAATGCAAAGAGCACTATATATAAATAAACAAAAAGAAAATATTAATAAATTAAATCAGTATCATGAATTAATGAATAGAGTGCCAGATAATTTTGATAGTATGATTTGGGCTGAGTATGGTTTGATTGAATTACGTACTATGCGTGATACCTATCAAAATGTTGTGGATTCTCAGATAGAAAATGGACATAATTTACCAAGCCATATAAATCATGATGCATATCTAATTAACAAAAAGGCATTAGACAATATTAAAGCAGAGTTAATAGTGCGTGAAAATGAAGTAGATGTGGTTCAGCTTGCTTTAGATAATATAGCTATAGAGTTAAAGCAGATTATTGACGTGGCAGATAAAAATACTTATTTTACCAAAGATGAACTTATAATATTTAGTTCGCTGGAAGTTAATACAGATTATTCTGATGAAAGTTATGTAATTACTGATAGTATGCCAGATGAAATGGTCATGCAAATAAAGGAAGACTTATATACCTCAGCAGTAAAAGAAATATATATATCTAGTCACCCACAATACTCATTCAAAACAGAATTGCTAAACTTGTTTAATATACCTGAGTTTAATCCAATAAAATCTGGATTTGATTTAGGAAGTTTTGTTACATTGTCAATACGAGATAATTATCATATAAGGCTTAGATTAATAGCTATTGATATTGATTTTAACAATTTAGATAGTTTGACAGTAGAGTTTAGTAACATGACACGCTCTAGAGATGGTTTTGATGATTATATGGCTTTAGTGAAAAACGCAATTAGTGGTACTTCTACTAGTATAACAAGAAATTTAAACACAAGTTTAATAGGAGTACAAGAAGGTTTAAGCACTATAGAATCTATTGCTAGAAAAGGTGTTAGTTATGAGTATTTATTTGCTAATTATGCTTCCGTAGGTACGTTAGAGGCTGTTGACGCTAAAATATATAATTTAGAAACTACATATTTAACAGTAGAGCAAGCTAATATTTTATTTTTAACAGCTGAACAAGCTGATATTAAATATGGTAATGTTGAAGAACTGAATTCTGATGTAGCAAATATAAAAACATTATTAGCAGGTAACATAACCGCTGATAACATTAAGGTTGGTACTATTACTGCTGAGAGTGCCATAATTGCTGATGCAGCTATTACTAGAGCAAACATAGAGATGGGTGCTATTAACTCTGCATTAATAGAAGATGGTGCAATTGGTACTGTACAAATTGCAAATGGTTCTATTACTGATGCTAAGATTGTTGAACTTACTGCAAATAAAATTACAGCTGGAACTTTATCAGTTGAGAGATTAATCATAAGAGATACTGTCAATCCAGACCAAAGTTTAATTTATCAAATAAACAATATAGATGGTGCTTTACAATCTGTAAGAGGTGATACTTTAAATGGTGAAATTCTAACAGAGCGTACTATAACTGCTGATAGAATTGTTGCAGAATCTATAACAGCCAATGAAATAGCCGCGAATGCTATCACAGCTAACAAGATTTTAGCCAATGCTATTACTGCTGATAAGATATTAGCTAATGCGGTAACAGCTGCTAAAATTAATGTAACTAATTTAAGTTCCATATCAGCTAATATTGGAGAAATTACCGCTGGAACAATAACAGGTGTTGATATTTTTGGTTCTACATTGACATTGGGTGGTGCTAATAATACCAATGGGACTCTGACAGTCTATGATTCCAGTAATAATATAGTTACACAATTAGATTCAATGGGGATTTCCACAAGTGATTTAAATTTTAAGTTTGGAAATGACTTCGGCTTCGAACAGGGGTATTTTTCAATAGGTAAGACAGGCATTCAGATAAATTATGGATCAGAGAAGCGTGGTGGTAGCACTGGATATTATTTTGATTGGTATGATACTTTTCTATATACAACAGGTGAATTGCATTTAGTCCATAAACTTAAATATTCGCTTACAGGTGAGTCAAATGATTATTGGAATACAATGTCTACTAAAACTATTATCCTAAAACACGATGGCATATTTTTTGAGTCAGATGTAGGGGAGCCAGACATCACAATTAGTTCAGCAAATGGCATTTTAATTGGCAATCACCCTGTTATATGGTTTGGCTCTTATGAAACATGGTAACTACAATAGAGATAACTATTATAAAACTTGTCGCCAAAGCGATAAAACAAAAAAACAACAAAGTTAAAAACTAAAAAGTAAAAGGATATAAGGGGGATAATTATATGGGTATAAAACAAATTAGACTTACAAACGCACAGATTGAAGACATATTAAATAAACTAAATAGAATAAAAAACAAAGACATAGCAATAGATGCCTTAACTATGTATCAAATAATTAAAAATATTAAAACGCTAGAAGTATTAATTGCTTCGTATGTAGAAGTGAAAAACTCTTTGATTTTAAAGTTTGGTGTCGCCAATGATGAAGGTAATGTATCTGTGCCTGAAGAAAAAAAGGTAGAGTTTTTTGAGGAAATTAAACCTATAATCAATGAGGAACATGATATAGAAATCCACGCAATTAACATAAAGTCTTTAGATGGGGTGATATTTACTATGGACGATATGTTGGCATTAGAAATTATGATTGAAGAGTAAACAATAAAATACATTAGATTAAGTTCTATAAAAGGAGGTAATAATATATGAGTATTACATCTAATCAAATTTCTACAGATATAACATTAGATGTTTCAGGAAAGTCTTCTCTTTCTAATATTTCAGCAAATCAAGGTAATATAAAGTCTCATTTTGTAAAAGCAAAATTAAGAGATGATACACAAGCCTATATTCCACCATCAACTGCAACAGGATTAGTGTCATTTTTAACTCCAAACAATACTAAAGTATATGAAGATGTAGTTAGTATTAGTGGTGACACAGTTACATTTGAGTTGACTGAAAGTATGTTGGGTACGGCAGGTATGGGGCTTTGTGATATAAGTATAATTGACAATGGTTCAGTATTGATGTCTGCTACCGTTAAGGTAAGTATAAAACCAAAAGCTGTTCCAAATGATGATGATATTGTAAAAGATAGTGATGAATATAATGTTTTGGTGAATGCTTTAGCCACCGCCCAAGAAGGTGAGACTGTAAGAGATAATGCTGAAAGTTTACGTAAGTCTAATGAAAGCACTAGGCAAACTAATGAAATTAATCGTCAACAGAATTTAACTACTGCTATTGAAGCAATTATAAGAGCTGACAATGCGACGGACAATGCAAATAGTGCCACCGATAGAGCAAATAGTGCCACTGATAGAGCCGATGATGCCGCTGATAGAGCAAATACATCTGCTGATAGAGCCGATGATGCTACAAGTAGAGCAAATACTGCCATTGCTACCACTGAAGCCGCAACACAAAAGGCAAATAATGCGACGGACAATGCAATAGATACTGCTACTAATTTGGAGACGACATATTCACCGAGACTAGGAGATCTGGAGAGTGATTATAACACACACATAAATAATGAATCACCTCACAGGTATGGCAGTCGTTTTGAGTGGAAGTATAATGCTAGTAATGACTCTTTAGACTTGGTGGTGATTGAGTGAGTGTTATAGCTAGAATAGATAATACTAAACAATTAAGTATTGTTGGTAACATTGTTGAATATCCTAGTGTGTTGGAGAGTACTGGTAGGAATTTACTGCTAGAGACAAAAAACGAACAAGCAGTTGATTCTTCTTCTTCTGAAGCAATATATGAGTACTATTTCCCTGAAGGCAAAAGAATTGAAGTAGGGGAAACATATACTGTATCTTATGATGCACGTTCTGACAATGGTGCTGACCAGCATTATATTTCAATTTTTAAACCAGGTGGTGGTAGTACGGCTCAAAAAATAAAAGACGTAAAGCCATCTATGGAGTATAAGAGATATAGATTTACGTTTACCTATACGTCTAGTGATATACCGACAGGCGTTATGTTTGTTAGCAGAGCACAAAACTGGGCTAACAATACAGGTACTACATTTATTAAAAATGTCAAACTAGAAAAGACAACCCCTTGGCTAGAAGAACAGATAAATTTAGAGGGCAGGAACTTACTGAAAAAAACCACTAGCACATTCCAAACCGTTAATCACAGTCAATATTTTGCAGATATGTCGGGAGTATTAAACCTAAAAGACTATGGACTTTCGGTCGGTGAGGTGCTAACGGCAAGTGTATATGTAAAAACAACATCCATTGCAGGGGCGGGAATAAGGTTTAGGTGGCTTAATGGTGCCAATAGTAATCATGCTAATGATTGGGGTACTTCTTTAGACAAAAACAGTGAGGGTATGCTCGTGCTTACGTCAAAAATACCAGCACAAACAGAGAGTTTCCAAGTGGTAATTAATGCAGAGGATAACGATACCAATACGGGCACATTCGAATACAAGCTTTTGAAACTTGAAAAAGGTTCCACAGCCACCCCGTGGAATCCAGCTCTAGAGGAAGCATTACCATGGACACCAGCACCAGAAGATTTAGATTTTTATGGAGATTGGGGCAGGAATTTAATAACACTGTCTGAAAAACATTCTCCGGCTGTAGAAATCACAGATACAGGTTTTTTGATTGAAAATAGTTATTCCAATATTGTATCATACGGCTTTTCAAAAAGATTAGAGCCCAACACAACGTACACCATGAGTTTTAATGTGGAGGCAACTGGTGAGGGCGGTTCCAACATTGCTGTGGTAGGTTCTATGAGGCTTCACAACGGGGTAGATCCTACTATTGCTTTTGGTGGAAGTTTACAAAATAACGTTGTAAGAACATTTACAACGGGGAGTACAGTACCTTTGTATGACTTGTTTGCATATGGCACTACAGGCGAAAAAGTTACGTTTTCGAATGTAAAATTTGAAAAAGGCTCAATCCCAACCCCATGGACACCAGCCCCAGAGGATGGTGTGGGTCTAATCTATCCAGACAATGTTCAATATTTTAGTTTTGGATTTAAAAGTAATGGTGATTTATATACTAATCAAGTTATTAAATCACCTAGTCAATTTAGTATGAAGAATGATGGGGTAACAAATAGTATTACAGTATCAGAAATTATAGAAAATGCAGTTTTGTCTTAGTGTAGTTTTATAAATCAGATGTACAATTTAAGCATCCGAAAGGGTGCTTTTTGTTTAATCAAATCTACATTTTATCTTAATATTAACTTGCAAAACAATACAAAAATAAAAATTCAAATTTTAAAAAAGGGGTGATGAATTAATGACAGATAAAGAAAGTTTAACCCATGCAATAGAGGATGATTTAGACAGGCGTAATAGAAACTGGAATAAAGTGGATAGAAATACGGATGACATTGACAAAATAAAAGGTAGATACATCTGGTTTGCCGACTATGAAGAGTGTCTAAACTAACCAAGACCTACAAAGGTCTTTTTTAAATGCAGAAAGGAGCAGTTAAAATGAATAATCGAACAAATATTCGGGGGTACTGCTATCTAGATTTAGTAATACCCTCTATCCAGGATGTGTTTTTTAAATGAAAATATGGAAAAACCTATTCGGAAACGATGATAAAATTAACGCAAGCGAAATTGCAGTTGCACCAGGATTGTTACTACCTGGCGCTGTAATTGTAGAAAGTGGAGACGGCTACACAATGTGGGGCAATGGGCTAATGATTGTCGAGGTTGAGTTTGTCAGAGCTATTACTACCTCTGACATAGGTGTACATTGGGCTGCATCACAAGCATTTAATTTTCCTAAACCATTTATTGCGCCGCCCACTTTAATGTCATGTAGCTGTAACGAAACAACTTTCATTTCTGCGTCAAATTATAGTGGAAATCCAACAACTACACAAAGCAGACTCAATTTCCATTTTAGAGCTGCAAGAGACAATGTTAACATAACATTTAAGATTATATATTGGGGTAGATGGAAATAGAGGGTATCAAGATAGCGAAACGATAGATTATGCCTATATTGATGGTAGTTTAACATACTAGTGTATCAGCATCCGAAAGGGTGTTTTTTATTACAAAATAATAGAGACAGAAAACCTATCTTAACTGGTGGCTTTCTATCTCTACAAGTATACCAAAGTGGTATAAATCCATTATACCACTTTTAGAGTATTATTTCAAGGTAAAATAACGAAAGGATGGATTATATGCAATGAGCAATGAACAATTAATAGAATATGGCAAATACATCTTATGGTTTATTTTTGGAAGTGGAATTGTGCTTGAAATCACACCTATGAAAATAAAACCAGTGTCAGCCTTTTTGAGATGGTTAGGAAAAAAGTTAAATGGTGAGGTAAGAAAAGATATATTACAACTAGAAGGTAAAGTAGATGAAATACAAGGAGATTTACAGCAACATAAAGTTGAATCATGGCGCAGAGATATTCTTGATTTTTCTGAAAGATTGTATAGTGGCGATGTAAATATAAGTAGGGAGAGCTATGAAAATATAATAGAAATACACAATAATTATGATGCGTATTTAACAAAACATAACATTTGTAATGGGAAAGTTGACATGGCATACGAACACATTCTTTTGAACTATAGAGATAAAAGAGACAATGGTGGTTTCGATATACAATGTGGCTTTTCGGATAGGTAACTTACAGTAATAACAACAAAAAATAAATTGATAGCAATATAAGGAGGAAAATAATATGGAATTTTTACAAGATTATTTAGTATTGGTAGTAATGGGAATTTGTTTGACAATAGGTTATATAGTTAAAAATAGCTTGTCTTTCATAGATAATAAATACATCCCTTTAATTATGGGGGTTTTAGGAGTAGTTATAAACACATGGCTTAATGGATGGATATTTACACCAGAGATACTTTTAGGTGGATTGGCAAGCGGATTGGCGTCTACAGGAGCTTTTGAACTTGGTAGAAATTTAAAGCCTAATAACGAATAAATAAAACAATACATAAATTTAATAATGAAATAATTATCATGAGTAGTGGTTAAAATATATCACTACTCTTATATTTTAGAGAGGGGCTGAATGAATATGGTTATTTTACATATAGCAGGTCATGGCAAAAAGAAAAGTGGGGTATTTGATCCTGGTGCAATTGGCTTTATTAAACAAGGTGAACATAAATATTATGCAGAAACTTTCTTTGATTTATTAAAGAAATATGAACCCAAAGGGCATAAGGTTATCTATCATACAGCTTATAATGTTTACAATTACGGCAATATTGTTGATTTAGCAAAAAGCTATGGTCAAGACACAGTTGTGATTGAATGGCATTTCGATGCTGCTTTAAGCAAGTCTATAAAAGGTGGGCATGTTATTGTATATAACAAGTTTAAACCAGATGCTTTGGATTTAAGGCTTAGAGATGGCATTAATAAAATGGTAGGAGTTAGATATAATCACCGAGGACATAAAGGTATTGCTGGTAGAAGTAATTTAAGTAATGTTAATAGATGTGCTAAAGGTAAGGTTAATTATAGATTAATAGAATTAGGACTTTGTACAAATTGTGAAGATTCTAAAGTTATGCTTGAAAGTGCTGATGAGTATGCAAAAGTTATGAGTGAAGCCATTTATAATCAAGAGATAAAAATAAATACACAATCAGATATACAAACTGGAGACTATATCGTTAGATCAGGTGATACTCTTTGGGGTATCGCTAATAAATATAACATGACTGTTAATGAGTTAAAAAAGTTAAACGGATTAACTAATGATATTATCCATGCTGGCAATAAATTAAAGTTGAATAATAATACTAAAGTTGAAACTGAAGTCAAACCTATTATTAAACCCGAGCCAAAAAAAGAAGATAAATTAAAGGCAACCAAGACTGGTGATGTTGTTATTAGAAGTATTCAATCTACCTTAAATAGCAGATATAACACTGGTTTAAGGGTAGATGGTTACTATGGTAGTCTAACTAACAAAGCCATTGTAAAGGGCTTACAGACTGAATTAAACAAGCAATTTAGTAGGAAGTTAAAGATTGATGGTAGTTTTGGTTCATCAAGTCGTGCTAATTGGGTTACTGTTAAACGTGGTGCAAAGGGTAATTTAACTTACTTAATTCAAGCATTGTTATACTGCAAAGGATATAAGATAACTTTAGACTTATCTTTTGGTGGTGCAACTAAAAAGGTAGTTAAACAATTCCAAAAGGATAATAAGTTAACTGTAGATGGGAAAATTGGTAAAAATGCTATTACTGCATTGGTAAAGTAGTTAGAATATGATTAAGAGGTGGTTGAGTTTAAATACTCTTCTACCTCTTTTTTTACGTTTTATTTTTATCAGCATAATGCATAAAACAATGACTGTGGTATTACACATTATGCTGATGTCTTTCTATTATATCTATATTAAAAACATTAGACAATTCCTTTATTTTAACATTAAAAGTCACATTTATATCTTTTATACCCACTTCTACTTTATTAATAAATTTAGGTAGTATCATTTTCTTTGTTGGTATATCTGCATTTTCTAATAATTGCCTATAAGTAGGAATTGATTCTTTAAATGAGATTAGTTCATCTTTTTTAATTTGTAGACTTTTAGCCTTTTTACTATAATTTTCTAACTTTTCTCTTTCTATATTCAACTCATCTGTTTTAGTTTTAATTTGTTCTGTTAGTAATTCTTCTGTAAATTTGCTTGTTCCCATAAGAACATTCACAATCTCATCTTTTAATATTTTAATAATATTTTCTAATTTAGATATATTCTGTTCCATAATATCTATTTCTTTTTTAGATAGCTTTTCTAGTTTATCTTGTTGTTTTTTAAATTCATCATCTACATTTATTTTACCTAAGCTATCCATATAAACAAATAATTGTTTCAAGATAATATCTTCAACAGATGATTGTGAGTGATATTTATTACTACATTTATTCATACCATTTGTTTTACCATAACATTGATAGAATGGTTTCCTATCTCTATTCCATGTACCGTCTTTTCGTTGATAATGGTTATAAGAATACTTTAGTGTCATTCGTTCGCCACATTCACTACAATATATATACCCTGTAAAAAGTAGAGGACTTTTAGTTTGATGGGGAATATTTGTTTTTTTACTTCCCCCTCTAGACATAACTATATTTTTTGCTTGTTTCCATTGCTTTTCTGATACTATAACCAAATTTTCATGTTTAATATCAGATAATTCACAATCATATTGATTCTTATATATACCATCTTTTTTTCTTCCATAAGTAAATCTTCCTTTGTATATAGAATTTTTAATTATAGTTAATATAGTTTGTCCAGCCCATTTTTTACCCCTTTTGGTAGGTATTTTTTCACTATTTAATATTTGAGCTATTTTTCTTGATCCATAGCCTTGTAATGTGTAATAGTTAAATATTCTTCTAACTACTCGGGCTTGAGTCTCATCAATAATTAGTTTTTTTATTTCTTTATCTTTATGGTTATATTCACCTGTAGAAACATGTCTATAGCCATAAGGTGCTTCGCTTCCTTGAAACTCACTATTTTCCCTCATTAGTGCCTTGGCTTCTTTTGTTCTAGCTTGTGTTTTTTTACTTTCACCAGATGCTTGCCAAAATGTAATATAATTTAATAGATTATCTACATGCTCTTCAAACTTTCTTTGTCCTTCAGATACAGACCACATTTCTACACCTTGTTCAACGAACCATTTTAATATGAAAGGTGTTTCTTCTTCTATACGACCTAATCTATCATACATATAAACTAGTATTACATCAAATTTTTTCTTCAAAGCATCTTCTTTTAATTCTTCTAACTTTCCTCTTTTATTAGCATGTATTTTAAACCCTGATACGCCTTTTTCAATATATTCACCAACAAACTCCCAGTCAGGATGTTGTTTAATATATTTTTTACATGCATTTCTCTGCATAGGTATATCATTATCTATAACTTGTTGATTTGTACTTACTCTATAAAAACATACAACCCTTTTTTTTGACACTATATAAACCTCCCTATCTGTTTTATTCATTCTACCATAGGTATAAAAATAAGTAAAGCCACGATTTGGTTGTCGTGGCTTATATTATTAAATATTAAATTTACTTAGATATAAATCATCTAATGCTTTTTTTATACATTCTGTGCCATCATTATTACTAGGGTTACAATATATATTAATTTGCTTTCTATATTCCTCGTCATAATGACTGATATATGATTGATTATTTTTATTTTGTTTTATTATGTATTTTGTATCTTCATTATTATTATTTGCCCTAATACTTATCTGTCTCACCCTACCCTTGATCCACTTGATAATAGTTATGTTAATTAGTTGTATTTTATACTTAGTCTATTAGATTTGTTAAATAGTTTTTTATCTCATACCAGTTCCAACACCTTTTGCCTTGCCAATCTTCATTCCATAGGTAGGTGCACCCATAACAAATTTTCACACTTGCATTAGACGTTACTAGATTGCCAGCACTATCATCAATCAAAATTCCACCACTCATATCAATATGCGACTTGTCTTCATATTCTTTAAAGTTAACTCCTATAAATTCTGCATAAGGTATATTCTTTTTTATCCATATATCTTTACCCTTTAAGTTTGGTGAGTAGCCCATTGAAACGATTTTAATGTTGAAGTGGTCTCTTAACTCATCTAATACTTCATTTGCGTTTTCCATGTATTCCAGGTTATCGTAAAAACGTTCTTGATTAAAATATGTGTTTATGTAATCAGATGTAGCACAATTACATTCTTTAAATCCCCATGTTTCTATATCTGACCACTCTATAGGTTTAAAATTTTTGTAATATTTAAAGTCTTGGTTGTAGAGAGTTGTAATACCTTTGATTGTGTTTACAGTAACCCCTTCAATCAAAGTCTAAAAATAAATTAGACTTCATTTGACATCACCATCCATTTCAATTAATGTCATAATACAATAGTTAGCCATATCAAGTAGTGTATCTTTAATTGTTTCATCCTTAACTAACCTTTCTTCTTCAGATTTAGTAGACAGGCTAACTAATCTATTATACTTGTCAGTTATTCTTGTAATTGCTGATATTATTCCAAGTTTATTATATGTGTCGCCAAATGAATTGCCATAATCATGGTTTTTTTGCTCATAAACCTTATTCAACTCTTTACATATACCCATGTGCTTTTCTACTCTGTTCATTTTATCATTCACATCCCTTCTCTGTATTCACTTAATTCTCTTTCTACTGAAGATTTTCCACTTGCTGATTCGCCTACTAAAACTAAAATATTAATCACTCTCCTTTCTATATTCCTCTAATTCTCTTTGGAACTTGTCAGTCCTATCGTACTTACAACTAAACATCTCAGGACAATAACCACGATATAGGCACTCCCTAACCATACAATGTGCCAGCTCAGGCTCAACTTTAGCAACTTCGTCTTTGACTAGTTGCCAAGCTTGTCTAGTTTCTTTACTTGCACAGTTGCATAATCTCTTTCTGCTTATATTAATTAGTGCTTGTGCATTAGCCTCACATTCATGATTAACTAACGCACCTTGCGGCAATTCATTTCTATCAACGCTAGTTCTATCTGTGCGTTGAGTGGATACAAAATGTTCTATACCATGCTTATGTCTCACTAGATGGACTGACACCCAATAAGGCAAGTTAATCCATCTCCATGAGAATTTTAACTTTCTAATAGGAGAATGCTCTGCCCTAATAAGCTTTAGTTTCCATTCAGAATTAGGGTAAACACCTTTTTCTTTGCCAATTGTATTCATTGTTGCATCTTTAATATCTTGCCAGTTAGCACTGGATTTAAATTTGTAAATTTTTATATTCTGTCACTCTCCTTATTGTTTTATTGTATATTCGTCGTCAATATACAACGTTTGTATTGAAATCTCTTTTCTTAAATATGCACTCTCTCTTGGAAATAACACTTGACTTTCCTCTATAATGTATTTATCACACATGAAACCAAAAAGCCCATATCCATTTTCTAATAACTCTTTTATATCTAATAAACTAAACCATTCTAGTAACTGTTCTTTATCTTTAACACCACTAATCCAGTTAAGATTTTCTTTTGAATATCTACTGTGATAATCCATTGGAAAATCCCTAGCCTTTCCTTCAGTCAAGTTAAATATAAAACCATTATATGTACCGTCATAGTTATACCACATACCATCTCTAGTATCTCTATGCTCGATTCTATATATTTTCATATTTCACCACCTATAATTCTCCTTTTTTATTCTATATAATTTATTCCTTATATGATGCTATAACATTACAGACAGCTTTAATAACAGCATTGTAATAGTCATGTGTATAACTGTCTAATGGAAAAATGCCCTCATATGAATACCTTTCTTTATATTCTTCGTAAACCTTAAAATTAAATTCATCTTTTGGGTAATATGATTCTTTTAAGCATTTTATAACCTTGTCTAGTAGTTCGTTTTTGTTTTTATTATTTGTCATTTAATTAATCAACCTTTCTTAGATTATTATTTACAAGTAAAACCCAAAATACTCCCATCATTAACTACAGCCTCTAATCCATATTTCTCTTTCATAGTAATACAATCTTCTAACGTAACCTTATTTTTGTCATACAATAAAATGTCAATTTTATTGCAATTACACCTCTCTTTATCTCGTCTATTCATATGTTTTACTCTCTTTTTCTCACTTATGTAATTTACGACTTTTTGATAAAACGTTATTTTTGATGTTGGAATTATTTTTATCATAATTATCTCCTTTCTGAGTTATTCCAGTCTTCCCAATCGTCTCTATCATTATCTGCCATATCCCATTCATAATCTGCCCTGTCTTTTAGTCGCTGTGATCTTTCTAATTCAGATTCATATATCACAAATCTTTCGAGATTGTCTGGTACATATTCTCTCATATATGTTTTCCTTTCTACTTATAAAAACTATGTCCACTATCATCTTTAAATTGGTATCTTAATTTATTAAACCATTTTTGCGTGCTTAATGATTTAACATCTTTATAGTTACAGAAGAATAATGCATCATTAGTTGTGCCATTATTTAGTACATTATCTACAGCTTGAATAGTTTTATCAGTTATTTTTACCTTGCTATATCTACCATCACTTATTGGCGAAAATTGCTTCTTCTGAAACACAACCTCTTTAACAGTATTAGGAAACTTCTTAGAATCGACACGATTAATAATAACACTTGCTACATTTTCTCTTGCTTTTATACTTGCACCAGTTGCCTCAGCTTCTGTGATCCTTAATAATATTTCTCTTTCCTTATTTGATATATTATATGTATTACTAGTGCTATTCTCATGAGACTCTTCAGACTCTTCTTGTGGTTCTTCTAAAAGTTTTATATTACTTTCATTGTCTATTACTTCTTCCTCTATGTTATCCATTTTTTCTAGTTTAATATTTGCTTTTTCTTGAATCAATACAGTTAATTCAGCTTGTTTTTCTTTTTGTCTTAAAGCTGTTTTTTCATTTTCTACTTTTTTTATCTCAATTAAATTATTTATCTCATTAAGATAAACTCTATTTATTTCATTATCTTGAAAAATGTTTAAATGTACCTTGTTTAATTGGCTATTACATCCAGCTACCTGTATATTAGGATTATGTTCCTCTTGTAAAATATTAAAAATTATAAGAGTATAACATGTCAGCCCAATACATATTAGCTTATTGTTTTTTAGCATCACTTACTCCTTTTTTAAAAAAATATACCTTATCTTAAAATTCTTTGCTCTCTATTAGGGTTATATAGGGTTTTTTATTATTATCTTGACAACTTGCTTGAATAATAACCAAAACCCCTTAAAACGTCTTGTAGAGCCTTGTAGAACCTTGTAGAACATGTTGGCTATTTAATGTGTTTATTTTTGATGTTTTAGACGTTTTAATAAAATAATCATAACTTATAGTGTTATTTTATGTATATCCTGTAATGATTGTGAGTATTTAATAGGAACTCGTTTTACCCCCATTTCCTTTAGTACCAAATATCTAGTATATTGATCTGTTACTAAAAACTTATTACACCTACCACTTTCATTTGTAATCACTTCAACCAATAATGGTTTGTCTACTTTGCCATGTGCTTTATAGTAATCAATTACTCTTTCCATTTTCCATCTCTTTGGTCTTGTGCTTCTAAAACACCTTGGTATAATAATATCTTCAATATGTACTAATGCATCAGTCCCCTTTGGTTTTCTTGTAAATAGTAAATCAAATAATTTCATAATATCCTCCTTAATTAAAATAGTGTGTCAATATTGTAAGTTCCTACTCCTTACATTTTTAATATTAACACACTATTCTGATTATGTCAATAGTTTTATTTGTTGTTTATCTTTTATTTATTGCTACTGCCTAGTTTACCCAAACCTCGTTCAGATTTAATAGTGGTCAATTCTTCATATGCAGCCTCTTTAACATTCATTTGTGGCACAGGTAATACTATGGCTTGTGCGATTGCTTTCTCATATGGATATCTAATATGATTCATTACATTATAACCAAATATATCACTATCTGTTACACCATTTTTAGCAATAATTAAAGGCTTACCATTCGTATTAGTAATGGCAACAAACCAAGAATCTCGGTATCCACTATCAATAACACCTGCTGATTTTTTAATACCTTTAACAGCCGTACTCCCACGTTCCTCTATTTGGATATAGTATTTTTCACTCATTGCACTTGCTATTCCAGTAGGAACTAATCGTGTTTCGTGTGGCTTGAAGTACATATAGTCCTCATCAAAACATGGATAAATATCGAAGCCAGCATTCTCAGTATTTTTAGTAGGGATTATTGCATTTGGATCAACCTTTGCAAATAGTAAATCATTTTCCTTTATTGTCATATTTTACTCCTTTCTCTTAGTCTTATTTACATCGACTACAATCTTTCTAGCCTTTTTTAATTCCTTCGTAACCTCTGATTCTAACTCATGTAAGTCTTTTATACTACTTCTTAGCTCATTTACTTCGCTAATTAAATCCTGTTTCATATCTAATAATAATGCAACACTCTCTTGCTCTTTTGATAAAGGTTTAACCATATCTCCCAAAGTAGTATTGATAATGTCATATGTATTCTTATGTATATTAACTAATTCACTTATATCACTTTTCATTTTCTTCTTTTTAAATTCAGATAAATTAAGAATTCTAGCATAAGATTTAAATATGCCAACTAAATCTGAATGATAACTAGGATAATCTACCCAATTTTCATATCTAATAACCTTACCTATATTATCCCCATCTTCCTTTGTTCCTGTTCTATATGCAATTTTCTTAACAACTAGACTGTAGTCACTAATACCACCTGTGATTCCATATTCGCCATCTGGGAATGGATAATTAGGTTCATTTATTATTTCGCCTAAATCAACAATTTCATCTTCTGGTACAGTATCTTTTAAAGTTTTACGTTTAGCCATAATATCCTCCTATTCTGTATATGCCAATCTTTCTATTTGGTCTGCCATCATAGCAATTGCTTTCCTTAGCCATTTATTTTGTTGAATGATCATCTTAGCAAAATCACTTTCTTCGTCATCTCCAATTTCTCTTTTGTTTGCTAATATCATATCTTGCATACCGTCTATTGCATCTATAATGTTTAAATATTCTTGATCTTGATTTAACATGTTTTACTCCTTTCTATGTGTTAACTAATTTTTTCTGCATACTGATTATCTGAAGCTAATTTTACACCTAATATCTCATCAATATGAGCAACTTGATTTGGTATATATCTGCCAAATTTTATAATAATATTCTTACTATGTTTGATTTGGCTTATTTTATTTTCTATTTCATTTCTATAATAACCAGTATAAATAATTATATCGTCTTCAGTATGTTCTCTTATTTTGCTTATTAGTTCCTGCAATTGATTAAAGGTGTCAAATGGTTCTAGCCCAGCTATCACAATAGCGCTTGTTATAGGATTGTTTATATATCTAGTAACTATTGTATTAACATCTACATCTATTGTTGGAGACTTTGCAAGTACACCGTTTTGGCATACTTGCATTCCACACTCCTTTTCACATTTAAAACTACATTTAGGAAAACCAATATACATAGATGGGACTTTATAATTCACAAAATCTTCATCTATTAGCTGATTAATTATCATCCTAACTCCTTTAGTCTATCTAACTCCATCCAGTCTCTAAGCAGAAATTCAGACTTCCTTTCCTTTGAATATGTTGACATTGGTGTAAGGAAGCCAACTATTCTCTGATATGTAGTTTCTTTTGGATTACCACAAGTAGGACAAGTTTCTCCATAAAACCCATGGTTATGTTTACAGGCACTAATTTTAGTACAGAAAGCAAAATACATCACACCTTCATCTGCTATATAGTTCAGCATTTTCCAAGCTGTGTCAAAGTTATTAAATGGAGTGTCAATATTGATGTGAGCAATTGACCCCCCTGAGCAAGCTTTATCGAGAATAGCACTAAGTCTGACCTTCTCTTGTAATGTTGTTTTAACTCCAAGTGGAATCCATTGATTACCATATAGTGGCAACTCATACTCTTCGTCAGGATAAAAGAATCTATCCTTTTCCATTAGGATAGCCGCGGCTCTCTCAGCGGGAATTTCTTCGATATTGATTGAGTAATTCTTATCTTTTGCAAATTCATTTTTAACATCTGTTATAGTTTTAAGAATTTCTTTTGCAAATTCAACACCATCATCTGTATAAAATGTATTACCAAACTCATCTTTCCTGGTGAATTTAAATTTTTGTAGGGTTTCATATATACCTATAATTCCAATGGTGTTATATTGAGACTCAAGATTGATAATTCCTTTTGAATAATTGGGAAGTAAGCCCTTTTCTGCATTCCTTTTGATAATGTGTCTTACCACATCAAGTGATTTTACGCATAGTAAAACCTTTTCTTTTAATAATTCTAAATATTCTTCTTTTGTTTTTGTTTCATATGAAAGTCTAGCTAGGTTAATAGTATTAACTTTAATACTACCTACTTCTAAAGCAGTACCTCCAATACTGTTAAAATATCCCAATTCTTTGACTGAAGACAAAAGCCTACAGCAATTACTTAACGAATTAATATCCTCACTAACAAAAAAGTTACTATCTGCCCACTTCATGTTATGTTTACAGCACCATTTAGCAAAATCCTCATCAGCAAACTTACCATCCTTTCTTAACAATGAATATGTAAGTACAGGGAATGTCATCATATTTTGACTTCTAACTTTACTTACAACCTTCATAAAAGCCTTTTGATATTCTTTTATTTCATCTATATAATCAATAATAAATGTACCATCAGGAAATGTTTTACCACCAAATAAAGCTTCTAAGTATGGTTTATCAAATATACTGAAATTAGTAAATGCTGATTGGATACCACCTCTAAGAAATGGTTGATTAAGACGATACACAATTTCTTGGAAGCTTTGATCCCTATAGTACTCTGGCGACTTTATATAAAACCCCTCTTTAACATCTTTATTCCAAAAGTAAAATGAATAAACCAAAAATGAAGGTAGCCCAACAGCACCTGATGTGCGATTACAGTTCCAGCTAACAAACTCACCTACAAAGTCAGTATATGTAGTTAAATGTTGTGGTGGCTGATTATTAAAATCATCAATGAAGAATAATCCTTCGTTTACTAACTTCTCAATATCGTAAGCGAAACAATAAGGTTTGAACGTGGCATTATAAGCGTCATGCATATAAAAATGTCCATCCCATTCATTTCTAAGCCACTCGTTTGCCGTTTTAAAACCATATCTTTTATTTAACTCGTAAAAAATTTTATTGTAGCCGATGAGCTTAGAGTGTGGTTTACTCATTTCATTTTCAAGTGTAACAATGTCTTTGTGCCCCACGTTTGAGTTGCCATCTATACTAGCATCTGCAACTGTCTGCTTATCTACAAAATTATCTATAAAATCTGTATAACTTAATTGTGCATCTGAAAAACCATTTAGTTTAGCTAATTCTTCTCCATAATCGGCTAACATCCTATTAAAAGCTGTTGTAAAGTTTTTGTTTAATTTAATGTTTATATTCATATTTTATGTCCTTTCATTAACCCAGTTATTTGCCTGTGCAAAGTTCATTATTGTTTCGCCCACTTCTAATACAGGCATTGACATAAAGCCTTTTTCTATCATTAAATAAATATCATTTATCTCCTGATATTCAATCCCCTTTTCTTTCAATTTGGCTTCTAATACCCTACACTGAGGGCATTTATTACTGTATAATATAACCTTTGCCATTTAGTACCTCCTTATTATGTTATTTTTTATACTAAACCTACTAAGTAGGATAGTTTCATTTATTGTTTACCATAACTTAATTAATTTAATTACTTAATGTTACATACTTGTCACAAAAATCATCAATCTCGAATATTTCTAAATGCTTATAATCCTCCAATATCATATCATTAGTTAAAATTTTACGAAAAGAATTATCTCTTCCTTCAATTGTTGGTATAGTTATATTACCTATTTTTCCACAAATAGTACAATAGTTACCTAAATGTAGACGATCTACTATACGTTCACCTGTATTATATTTTAAAACAATTTTAATTTTTAATAAACAATCCTCATATGTATGCTTATGCCTAGACTTCTTAGGTGGATGTCTAGTGGATTTCTTTTTGTATTTAGGAATATCGTCTGGAATATTAATCATATTATCACTCTCCTTTGAAACTATTGATTATTTATACTTCCAATCACTCAACCAATTTTTTATATTCAAGTAGATTGAATACATTAACGGTAGAGCAATAAGATTATTACCAAGTTTAGATGGTATTGCCCTTGTCAATGTCCAAAAAAAGAGTATCAAGGTTACCAACCCAAAAGTAGTTAAATATATTACTATATCTTTCTTATGTTTATTTATCATTCTTATTCGACCCTCTCTTATTGATTGTGTTATTCCCCTTTTATCTCATCTTCCTTAATAGCTAATCCAGTCTCACAAAACTTCTTAATATCTTTAACCACTCTTAGTAAATCATTTTTAGTATTATTACGACTTACGTTCTTTACTTTATCGTATATTACACCTGATATAGATTTTGCACCTATACCTATTCCTTGTAATCTAGCTTTTTCTAATTCTGCTTTTAACCTTTCTTCAAATTGCTTTTCTTGTTCTGATGTCATGTTTTATTCCTCCTTTTAATTTATTTAAACTTTATAGTCTTATACTTCTTCATTGCATCTTTCCTGTTATCAAAGATGTTATCTTTTTCATTTATATCTATGTATATACTTATGCCTTTATTTGGGATAAGTCCAATTATAACATCAGGATAAATCGTCCTCGTCTCAAGAAATAACACTTCTTTTATGTGAAGATTGGATAGAACACGTAGGTAATAAATATCCTGACCTTTTTCGTATAAATCTTCATAGTTAAAGCCCATTTTGACTATCCCAATCAAATGCTATATTACAACACTTGCAATGTGTTGCAAGAGGATATAAAACATAACCCTCTTCGTCCAAACTTAAATAGAATTTAGAACCACATTTAGGACACATAAACTCTGGATATTGTAATTGCATTAGCATAGGCTTCGCTTTATCTTTCATATTATCCTCGTCCCCTTTCATCTTTAATAATAATCTTTCCACATTTCATCCCAATATTTTTCACTTTCAATGAAGCAACTTTTACAGCATATAATATAATTTGATTCTTCATCATGGTACATAGTACTCATTCTTTTACGTTTTGGATAACGCAACCATCTACTGCATATGTCACAATATCCGAATATCTTTTTGATTAATTTCATATGTATTACTTTCAATATATAAAATATATCCCTTATAATATTATATTACCTTTATCTTTGAAAACTCTGGGTAATTCCCTTTTTGCCAAACATAATGAGCATAAGCTACACTATCTGTCCCTTTACCTTTGATAAAGCTCATGCGTTTATGATGTACGAATATGTATTGTGGCATATAATTATCAAAAAACTCTTTTCTAGCTTTTGTTTCTAAGAAATTAAGTCTTAATAACATAATCACATAACCACCATCTTCTACATCATTTAATGCCTTTTGTATTATAGGAAGTGCTTGATTGAATGGTGGATTAGTAATGATGATATTAGGTTCAAACGACTTGACATCTAGTTGTAAATAGTCTCCCTTTGTTTCTGCTAATGAATCTTCCCTAATATCAATACAGTTTATATTGCAATTACCAAATACATTTTTTATAGCCTCTGGGTATGACATTGATTCATATGGTTCTATTTTCCCACCTGCACATGGGTCAATAATTTTATAACTATTCCAAGGTATTTGAATTGTGTTATTTAACTCACGAAGAAATAATTCTATATCTTTAACTGGCGTTTTATAGTAATCCGCTATATGTTGTTTTCTTGCATCACTTCTATTAGTACTACTCATTTGTTGCCTCCTTTCTCAATCAAATATATCTTTTATTAATTCGATATAAAATCCATACCACAATCTTTAAATAAGTTTAGTTGCTGATTCTTTTTCACTAGGTAATTGTAATCTATTTTATCACAGCTATTTTGATATATTACCTCACCAATCATTCCAATAACCACACAGACCACAAGCGATATATAAGAGTTAACCCCAAACATCATTAGTGCAATAAACATTGGCAAAAATATGCCACATAGCATCCAAATATCAAATACATGCACTCTATTTGATGCGTAATCATGCTCTTTTGCAACTATTTTGTCTATTTTATTTAATTTTTCATATGTATATCCATCCCACTTTTTATAAAAATGTATTAGTGTTTGTAAATCTCTTTTCTCATAATCTTCAAGGTTAAAAAAGTCAATTATTCTCACCCTCTTTCCATAAAATCATCCTTTTATTTTCTCTTCTTTATAGTTGCTTAACATACCGTGCATATACCAATCAGTAATCAATCCATTATATCCATAGTTTACGATAGCACCGTCATGCTTATAAACCTCTATAATCTCCCCCATTCCATCCATGAGCCTATAATAGCGCCCTAAGTCCTCCCAGCCCAAGCACAAAACACCCAAGTCAACATCTTTTTTAACATATAAATTCATTTGTTCCACACCTCTCAATCAAACTGCAATTTTATTAAATGATTTGCCAAAAAATTATCGGCTCATTTCTAATTCCTACTCCTTGTGGATATTTTGTAACTTCTAACCATCTGTTATGTATTCCATATGTGTATAACGTTTCTAAATCTCGTTTAATTGAGTGCCTATCTATTCCATATATATTATTTATAATATGCCATTCAGAGATTTCTTCTGATACATTTCCGTAGCATGATAGGAGTGGATGTCTATACATATGTCTTAGTGGTATTTTTAACTCAGAAGCCTCAAAAATAAAGTCTCCGTTTTTTTCTATTTTTGTTACTAAATTATAGTTTTGAATATCGTCATATTTAATTCCGTCGCTAATAATTAGTTTATAATCATTTTTCTCAGCTATATCCCATATGTTTTTTATGTAATTTACATCGTTTTCTGATTGATCTACAATGTAAAATGGCAGGTCTTCCTTAATTACTTCATGGTCTGTTCTAATAGTGCAAAAATTGAGTTGGTCTATTAGTTGTATATATTCTTCATATGAGTTGGGAATATAAAACTTATGTACATTTAACCCCATGCTAACAATATTTTTCAAACTTTTAATCTTATCAAACATTCAATCTCCCTTCTCAATCAAACCGTAGTTTTATTTTCCACACGTTATTCTTCATTATTGAAGAAAATCATTCACTAGTTAAAATTTTACTTTCTATTTGAATCATACATTAGATGTATTTTTAAAAGCAACCACGCTTCTTTCGACTCTTGAAATTCCATTAATATAAATTGTTTAATCATATTTTTAAATAACCACCAGCAATGCTTCCAGTCTTTTTTGTCAAAATTTAATATTCTTTTTATCATATTTCCCCTTTATTTTAAACATTTTATTTTGTATTGATTTACCAAAATAATAAATAGAACGCATTAAAAACATTGATAGTAAACCAACAAAGCCATAGCCAATAAGTGCAGTTGTTGATTCGTCTGCATCCGATATAATAAATGTAATCAAAGTTATTGTTTGTCATATAATTATTCCTAATAGAATAAATAAAAGTTTATCCATTTAACCCCTCTCCTCGTGTGCAGGTCTTATACTCTCAAACTCTGCTTCTGTTATTAATTTCCTGTAATGCTTCTAATCTCATATCTTCTTTAATATCTACAATCCAGCCGTCAATATTAAAACACATTTTAACATTTGAAGAGAAATCAACATATATTTGCTCTATATATTTTTGTCTTAACTTTTTTAATCTATTAATAAATGTATAATCGTTTCTTATCAAAATTTCACTCCTTTCAATAAAAGTGATATTTTATTAATACCCACACATGTAGTTTATCTTATAGGTTTTACATTAATTACTTCATCCACACCAACATCAAGATTATCACTCAAATAGTCAATAATCATTTTATCAGAAACAGCTATTGGCATATTATCTTCTCTTATTTCTTCAAATGAATCAATTGGTAAGTCAATTATATATTCGGTTCTTGTAACTACTCTCACTTTTGCCATACCCTTCTCCTTTCAATCAAATAAAATCAAATCAAATTGATGTTTTATTGCAAAATACGATTTTAGAAACCCTATGAAATCAACGTTTCGTGGGTGTTGATTTTTTGTTAATTGTACCTTTCAACCACCAAACTATCCTTTTGAACAGTGGTTATTGCATTGGAGATTTCGTCATTTCTTAGTTCTAGTTGTTGTTCAATCTTTCCATCTTTATTATATCTACCTCTCATAGCGGCAGGAGTTACCACGTAATTATTCTCTTGAAGATTTTCACGATAACTTCTATCTTTCACTATTATTTTTTCATCGGCACTAGCACTTGTTATTGTGGGTGCAATCCCTTCTTCTAAGTAGCAACGATTAGATTTTTCATAAACTCCTTCTCGTATTTCAAAAGTGGTTATTGCTTTATCAAATTCAGTTGTGGTTATACTTAATAGCTCTTTAAGTTGATACCATATATCTTCATCTGGTATAGAAAAACAATTATCCTTTCTGAACCAATGTTCTACTAATGTCATAGGCTTATTTAATTTTTCTGCTATTTGCCTATTTGATATCTTTGATTGCTTTTTACTACATCTTAGTAAGACTTTAAGGCTTTCTGTATCTATTTCATATTTTCTTATTTTTACTTGTTGTGGTATATCAATTCGAATTATCTCATTTGGTACTGTGTATAAATAACTACAACCGCCTGCATTTCCTACTGTTGGAACAGTATTACCCAACACCAACATTCTATCTGTATCCCCACAAGCAGAATCTACACCACTTGTGGTTGAGTAAAATTTTCAGTGCCTTTGCTCATTTCTTTTTCCATTTTTTCTATCTTACTTAATATTCTTTCATCTGTGGCAACATATGTATTGTCATATTGTGCTTTATATAAGTGTTCCATGAGTAAAGCAATACAATTGGTTATAATAGAGTTCCCTGACTGTTTATATAGTTGACTATCCGACACTTTTAACTCATAACACTTATCAATATCTTCATCTCTGAAGCCCATAAGCCTAAACGCTTCCTTTGGAGTAAGCTTTCTAACTCTTCGCTTGCCACTCGTTTCTTCATAAACTCTCTTATCACCACAAGCATCAATAGTCCTTAATGTGCCTACATAGTCGCCTTTAAATAACCTAACTCCCTCATCTCTTCTTTCTTCAAAAATCACTTTATTGTCAACTATCATAGGTTGTCTCCCGCCACCTTGCATAGTTGTGAGGGTTGGTGACACACCACCCTTACTCCACACATTGCCAGCATATCCAGTTCCAAAATTATCATCATACACATTACCAAGTCTGATTGGAGTGCGATTATTATCTAAACCTTCTAATATCTGCTTAGGCTGTTTATAGTCAGTTGCAACTAAAGTCCCCATTACTGAATCTTTTTGATATACTAAATCTCTTTGACCAATTGTTCTAAACTCTGGTTTCGTTGTTCCTACAATATTTTTAGTAAATGTATCGTCTGTTATTTGTAGTCTATCTTGAACTTCTTGACTAAGATAATATTTTTCATCTACCTCATCTTCAAGGAAATCTCTCAATCTATATCCAACATCAAAAGGCTTAGGAAATTCATATAATCCAGTATCAATATCTTTTCTTATGCTTATGGCAAATACACGTTCACGATTCTGAGCAATTCCACAATTTTTACCATTTATTACTTGCCAATATGTATTAAAACCTAACTCGTCTAATTTTTCTATCCACTCTTCAAAATCAGGCTTATGGTTTTCGCCTACTAGATTCTTAACATTTTCCAGCATTAGATATTTAGGTAAGGTGTTAGCTACTTTTGCAATTTCTAACAATCTCTCTACCTCATAAAGCAAGCCACTTCTAGTCCCATCTTTAACTATTCCCGCTTGTTTGCCTGCCACTGAAATATCTTGACAGGGAAACGAATATGTCCAAAAGTCTGCATATGGTAATCGTGTTATTTTACTTATGTCCCCTAGGTTGTTTGAAATCTTCATTGCTAACCAATATCTTTTTAATCTCTTGCCTTTTAGTCTAGCAATTGGATTAGTTCCCTTTTTTAAATCAATTCCAATATTTTTATCAATCAATTCCTTCTTCATTTGCTCTTCAGACGGATAGTTCTCATATGTATCTATTGACTCATTCGTCAACCCATTATATATTGCTGCATAAGATACCGTTGCTTCTTTATCAATATCCGATGTCGCTATCACTTCACAATCAAATAAATTAGTTAGATCAATCCCTCTTTTTTGTGCTCCAATACCACTAAATAATTCAATCATTGTTAATTTTTCTTTCAATATATTTATCTCCTTTTTTATAGTGTTATTTATCATCTATGTACATATCAAAATCTTCACACATTTCACACTCTAATGAACTATATAAATTCTTACACGTTTTACATTGTTCGTATAAGTAATCAGGATAAGTTTTCTCACAAATATCTACTATATGTTCACATAACAATTTTGGTATTCTACTTCTGTCAATAGAGCCTTTTGTTCCTTGGGTAGATCCTGGTGTTCTACTTCCACGAGGTGCGGGCGTGTGGCATGGACTCCCATTCTTACACATAGGCTTAAACTTAGGATTAGGGTGGTTAGTCCAAATATCTGTAGGTTTCATTCTAGAATCTCCATATTGACAATACGAAACCGTATATCTAGGTATATCTTGTACCCAACCCATCTTCCTCATACCTCCACGAGGATTTTCTATGAAGGCATATGTAGGATTAAGCTCTTTAATTAGCTTTAAAACATGTTGATTTGTAGTATCACAAGTTTTAGCATACTCACTAATTGGTTCTAATTCGCCTGTTTCTTTATTTTTTCTTCTGTGGTGACTAATTCCCGCGACAGAATAAGAAGTACAGTCTGGACTTGCCCACACCACATCAAAATATCCATATTTACCTATTAAATACTCTACTGTTAGTGTATTAACATCAACATATTCATCAATATCTTTAAAATCTTCATTCCACTCCACACTAACTACCTTGTGACCTTTTTCTTCAAATGCTTTGCCTATACTTCTCGTTCCAGCAAATAATTCTAATACTTTTAATTGTTTCAATATGTAATCCTTTCTATTGTGTTATTTATCATTTATCTATCTTTTAATTTCAATAAAAATCTTGTTTTATTGTGTGTTTATCTTCTAGGTGGCACAACCCATATGTTGTTATATTTATACTGTATTTCCTTAATAATATTATTTACGTAGTTTTTAGCCATCCAATTTCTTTTATTTTTAGTAAAAACCCTTAATACTCGTGCATAAAAATTGTAATCATCTTTTAACTCTTTCCTTATTCTGTCAGCATCTGCTTTATCGCTTGCTATAATCGGTCTAACTCCCATTATACATAAATCATTGTATGGTTTTCCTTTCATCTTACCCCACCCTCTTATTTTAAATGTTCTTTTAATCTACATTAAATCTATGAATTTCAAAATAACCCTCTATTATAATTCCGTTATCAAACTGCACATAACCTTTTTTGTTTCCATGCCCACAACAAGCGTTCATAACATTACCAAGATGTTGTAGGCAGTAATCTTCTCCGTCATTTATTGGATACTCCCCGCACTTAGCACAAGGTCTATATCCTACATCTACTGGCATTCCATTGTCAGCGTATACTCTTTCACCTTTATCGTTAATGATAGTTTTATACCCATCTCCACTACATCGGTCTAACCAGCTTTCTGGTACGTCTTCATGCTTGATATATTTTATATTTTTATCTTTCATATTTGAACATCTCCCTTATAGTTTAGTCAGCAGTCCTGTAAATCTCCATAATTGGCACACAGCCATACTTTAAATTCCTCTCTTTTAAATCAATCTATAATTTTATTCTATGTTTGTTGCTTAACCCATTTAATTATCTCACATCTCACTCATATCATAATTGTCTCTAATATAATCAATCAGCTCTTCTGTATTATTTTTATGCCACCAGCTAAATCTTCAGCAATCCAATATCTGTCACTACCTTCACTGTCTTTTTCTATATCATAATCAGATGCTTTTAACACTGTACACATTGCGTTTCCTGTTTGAATAGGTGAAAACAAATCTGTCACTCTCTTTTTACAACTTTCACACTCAACTACCTCTGTTCCAATAAATCCGCTATATCTAATTTGACTATTACCACAATCACAAGTTACTTTGAAATATTCCCCATCATCTTCTAGTTTCCACCCTAGTGATTTAACACTTTCTTCAAATGACATTACTTTAAAATCTGTTACTTCTTGTAATTTATTCATAATTATTCTCCATTTTCTCTTTTTAATTAAAAGATTAGTTCTATTTGGTATTGCTAGTTTAATTAGTCTCTGATATTCATTGTTATAAATTGCGAATATTCTCCATCGTTAAATGCTATTTGTTTTCCATTTAGCAAAGCATCAATATGTTCTTGCGTAATTACTGCTGTACTAGAACCCCACAAATGACCATAATTATCTTCTGCTTCTTTTGTATTATCAATTATTTCTACATTTCGATTCATATTTTCCTCCTAATTTTTCACATAAATGACAGCACTTATGTTATAATTGCATTAAACTTCTTGCGTCTCTTAATTCTTTTCTTTCATCTAATTCTATTGTAAATTGTCTAAGGTAGTTTAAACCATGTTTATCTAACCACTCCTTATTAATCAGTGAACCATTCTTCTGACTGCCATTGATAATCATCCTATTGCAATTCTCAATATATTTATCCGTCATTGTTTTAATGTCGACGATTTGACCAGAAGTATCTACCCATCTTGTATAATCCATATTATTTCCTCCTTTTCATTTTTAAAATAAAATTCGTCTTTTATTTTAAAATCTATACACTTCCTTTTACAACTCTCTCATTAACATTCATTACAAACTCTTCTACTTGTTTATAATTAGGTTTTTTAGGTAAATTGGTATTTAATTTAGCATATTCAAATTCCCATTCATATCCACGCAAAATATCCCAAAAATCACCACATATTACCCCATTTGTTAAATAAACACCATTTCTAATACCCATCAGTAAGTCACGTTCATTTTCTCTATAAGTGATTATCTCTTCTTTTTCTAGTATGTCTACGCACATAATATAAAGTCTAATTAGGTGCATCATATGTTTAGATAATCTTTGCTCATCTTTTCGTAGTTTTTCACCATTTTTTAATCTATGTAGTTGTTGGTTGGCATACCCACCAAAAGACTTAATGCATTTTTGAGATAGAAACATATGTCTATTATCTATCAACTCTTGTCCTATATCAGTGACATATAAATAATGCTCTGGCTTTAAACCTAGAATTTCTATCACATTTGGATTAGAGTTAAGTAATAGCTTTATTATCTTGTTGAAACTATAGATAGTTGTATCAGTACCTTCATGCACTACTTGCTCAAAACTGCTTAATCCAATTAAATCTGATTTACTATTTAGTGCGATACCCCTAATATCAATGTCACTACCTTCGACATTAGTACCATAGGCATGAGAGCCACCTAAACCTAAGAGAATTATATTATCACCTAGATGTTCATTTGTTCTTAAAAAATCATATTCTTTAGTATGTAATAATTGTTTGAAATTCATTTATTCACCCACTTTATTTCACTATAACTCGTATGTAATCCTTACTGGTAATACCTGATATAGTCTACGCTCATCAAAATTAAAATTAATATCTAATGTATTCTGAGCCTCACATTCATTAGAGTACATTCTTACATCCTCAATCTCTAGCATTCCTGTTTCTTTACCATCATAAAAGCATAATGGAAATTCATTTGTTGCTATCACATATTTACTACTTGTCATAATCATGGTTAAAAACCCCCTCTCACTCTAAATAAAACTTACATTTGATTAATTCTAGTGTTGATTCTTTCATTTACACCCCTTTTAAATAAAATCATGGTTTTATTGTAATTATTTACTACATATAGTAGTGTTTGTATTTTGATACCACTATATGTAGTATGGTTTCATAGATTTATTTTTCATTTATCTCTTCGGCAACCACTTAGTGAACACATTATTAAAACTACCCTTATTCCCACACATTTTCTTAATAATACACATTGCTAGACCATGTTCAGGATTATATGTATCACCTTTATCTTTTTGGCACTTGACTACAGTCTTAGTATCATCTTGCCATATAACTATTGTTGTTGGATCGTTGAAAATTACATTTTTGATATTGTTGGGGTTAAAGTACTCTGGCTGATGTTTAACTATGTGTATGTGGTTGAATGTAGTTAAATTATCCAAACATCCAGTAATTAAATCAGCATCTATAGTTCCCTCTGTATTATAATTTAACATAATTTTATTCTCCTTTCATATTTTTGTTTTAATTAATCCTTTTATTAACATCCATTACTATTCTTGCACCTTCTCTTAGTGCATTATCTATGCTAAGATTATGATGATTAACAATATGTTTAACATACTGCTTGTCTAAATTATCAACATAGGTAATAATATATTTATCTTCTCTGTCTATAATGACTAGTCGCCATATATCATTTTGTTTAATAGTGTTAATCTCCCAATACATAGTATTTCCCTCTTTTCTTAGCTAGTACTTAATTTGTAATTTGTGAACTGTTTTAATAGTATCATATTTCGTTCATCTTGTCAATAGTATTATTGTATGTTTATTAAAAAGTTTTTCATGAATGTCCTTCTATCAAAATTCTCTTTCTTTTTTATGGCTCTATTTAAAGTATTAACATCGCCTAAATGGAAACATTTCTCTTTCATTCTAGTTAATCCTACATAAATTAGATTAGAGTTTAACATATATGTATGTGCTTTTGGAGTTAAGAATATAATTACTTTCGACGATCCACCTTGAGATTTATGTGTGGAAATACTATACCCCAAACCAACACCATTCAAATCATCTCTAGTGTATATAACCTTTACCCCATCAAAATCAATAATCATTTCGTGTTGTCCAGTCTCAATAATAGTTCCAGTTTCACCATTGGCTATAAAAGTCTCTTCTTCATCTTTATCAAGTATAAACAAACCATCATCTACATATAACTTAGCTTTATAATTGTTCACTTTCTGTATAACTAAATCGCCTTTGTAGTATGTAACCTCGCCATGTTTTAAGCCATCACTTCCATAGTTTTTATTTGCCACCCTTTGTAAGTGGTTATTGAGCTTTATAGTTCCATATTCACCCTTATTATAAGATGTTAATACCTGAATATCCTCAACTGTATACTCTTGAGCTAATAGTTTTTTGTATAGTGCCACAACATTTTTAACCAATACACTTTGGTCTACATTAATGAAAGCATAATCTTGATTAGTACCAAAATAAGTACCTAGTTTTATATTATCTTTATTTAAATATGCTTTACTATTCCTTACATCAGTTGCTACCTTCATTAATCCACCCTCACCATACCTAAATATTTTAGTCAAGGTTGTTGTAGGTATTATTTTTGATTGCATAAAGTCATGTAATAGGTTTCCACATGATACTGAAGGCAATTGTGCATTGTCTCCAATTATTAATAGCTTAGTCTTGCTAAAGTCAATAGCGTCTATAACTCTCTTGAATAAGAAAATATCAACCATAGAAAACTCATCAATTATTAATACATCACACATAAGTTTTTCTTCTTTGTTGTAACTCCAAACATTCGGTGGTATATACCCCAACCCTCTATGGATAGTGGTTGCATCTTCCTTGGTATATGCAGATAAGACCTTCGATGCTTTGCCTGTAGGGCACATTAATCTAAATGATTTATTGTTATCTCTTAACAACTTTACTATGGATTGTGTTGCAAAACTTTTCCCACTCCCTGCGTTACCATTTAAAATAGATATATTATACTTACATAGATTGTATAATGCATTCATTTGCTCGTCTGATAGGGGAATGTCGTCAATCATCCTATATTGCTCACAGTCATAATCCCATACCCAATTACTCTTTAAACCCTCTGAAATACTATCTGCTATGTACTTTTCTGTTTCGTATGTAGAGTTTAATGCAGCTACTGTAGCACCTTTATCATAAAATACACTATCGTCTTTAATTACATCTGTAAAATATTGTGAACAAGCGGGAACTAGCTTATCACATTGTTGTTTCAATTCAATTAAACTCATTTTTGTATGTCCATCATTCTCATTCTCGTCTAATAAATAAAGCACACAAGCTAAACATCTTTGCTCACTAGTTCTTAAATCAAACTCAAATTCAATAATAGGCTTTAATCCTTTTTTAATATTTTCTTTAGATACATTGTCAACATCCAACAATAGTGAATCGGCTGTTTTAAAACCAACACCACTTAAACCACATAAGCATTTGTATGGATTGAGTTTTAATTCACTTCTTACTTTCTTTACTGATGGATATTTTTCATAAAGTTTTTTTACCATAGATAGACTTAGTAGCCCTTGAAATTCACTAACCAGCTCTACTAATACAAAGTTCTCAATTATCTTCTCCTTGATAATGCTAAATGTATATTCCTTAATGCCTTTAGTCTTATTTAAATCTATATCATCTATATCGTTATTAATTACTCTATCCACTATATCAGGATAAGCATCATACAGAACATCTGCTTGTTTTGGTGTTAATATTTCAGATAGAAATATTTTTATATCTAATGACGTACTAGGCTTATCTCTTTTAATATTGACTACCTTATAGCCATAACCATACTTACCCTTTTCTTCGATTGCTGTTATATTATACTCAACTCCAGACCCTAATTCATGCAGGTTACCTGATACAGTAGCATTGCTATACTTAGTCAGTTTAATAGTAGGGTATTTTTCTTTATCTACATCAACTGCATAAACTTTAAATGATTCTGAATTATATATACAATTTACAACTACACCTTTAAACACTACTTCTTTTTCATTCATTAAACTATCACCACCAATCAATCTTTTATCACCTCATAGTCACTTAATATCTTTTGTGTTTCATCAGTAATTATCCATTCTTCTCCAATCTTCTTTCTCTTAAATCTCTCATCAAAACTATAAATTTTTAATACTGAATATTCACCGAAAGGAGATTGTTTAAACATGTTGCCCTTTGTTATTCTTACTCTTGTTTCATCACCTGTTTTAATGTTCCTTAATAATAAATATGGAGTAGTCGGGTTATCATATGTTTTAAAATTTAGTACTATATAATATTTTTCGCTAGCTTTAGGGTTAGTGTATGTGATATATTCTAAGTACTCTATTTCAAATTTAATATGCTCTATTATTGACATTGATTTATTTGGTATTTTGGAACATAATTCTTTTACAAGACCTTTAGTATCTAATTCCTTATATAATTTTTCCGTCTCTCTATTACTATATTTTTTTATTAAATATTCTGTTATCCCTAAAGATTCTAAGTCTTTTTTGTTAATTTGTTTTCTATTATATAGGCTATTATAAACTTCAGTTACATTTAGTAAATATTCATTTTTCCCAAAATCACTAAAGAAGTTTAATCCAATTAATATTTTTAGTTGTCTTGCATCTACCGATGTTTTAGAATTAATGCCCTCTAGTAAATCTATAAATGAATTATATTTATTATGTGAAAGCTCCATTAGTTCATCTGCTATCTTAGAGTTACAATATTTAATTGATTGTATACCTTTATATATAGCATTGTTATCTTTATCTATGGTATATCTTGATAATGATTTACCAAATTTAATTGGATATATTGATATATTACACCTTTTCGCTAAGTTGATCCCGTTATTAGTGTCTTTCTTGTCCTCAGCACGATTTAAGTAAGCTGCAACAAATTCAATAGTATAATATGTTCTTAAATATACACACTCATAACCGTTCATCGAGTAAGCTGTGGAATGGTTAAATCCAAATTGATACTCAGAACTATCAGATATTATTTGTACAAACTGCTTTGCCTCTTCTTCCGCAACCTCTTTTGGCTTAGAAGAATGTTTACAATATCCTTCTATTATTAATGGTAATTGTTGTTTTAACAAATCTTCATCTTTTTTTCCAATTGCACGTCTAGTAGTGTCGGCTAGTGAACCACTAAAATCACATACATCTGTTAAGAATTTAATGGAGTCCTCTTGGAATATCAAATAGCCGTTATTGTCTTCAAGAAGTTTGTCTATTTCTTCTGATGGGTTTTTATTAAATTCTCCAGCGATCATCCGATCTCTATATGATTTACCAGACGGACGAAGTGCAGCATTTACCATTGACATATGATTTATTGTGTGAGGATTAAAATCTTTGAGTAATTCAAAAGCATAATCCCCCTCAAATTGGAACACTCCCTCCTGAGATGTAATCATATTATCCCAAACCTCGCCATCATCCCAATTTAATTCATATGATTTAGGGTAAGGAATACCTGCATACTCACACGCATCTTTTATAATCCCTACTGTTTTTAATCCAAGAATGTCAAACTTTACATAGTTTAAAGAATCGACTGCCTTCATTGAACAAACTGAAACTGGCATATTTCTATCTCCATCTTTATAAAACAATCCTATATTATCTGCTAAAGTGATTGGAGAACCAATCATACCACTAGGATGTGTTCCCTTTGCTACTATAGTTCCTTTTAGTCCTTTTAAATAATAAAACAAATCTTGGTTATCATCAATCAATGTGGTGTATAACTGTTTAAACCTTTCTGCCTTTTTCTTTGCTTCTTTATTGTTTATTCTTCCCATATAAATCTTATGGTTATCAAAATTAACTGCAAATGAGTCTAATATACCCTCTTCAACCAAGTCTTCAATATTAACTTCCTCTTGGATAATTTTCTCATATTTTTTCAAATATTCATCAAACTGATTTTTAATATTTTTCACTTTATCTAAATCACTATAACCTAATCCACCAGCTAACACATCAATACAACCTCTATCTTGTAATGTTGAAAACGCTGCGATGTAAGCTGTTTTTTCTGGTGTAAATCTTTGTATAATATATTCATATACTTTTTCCCTATCTTCAGAGGCAAAATCTACATCAATATCTCCTAAACTTACCCTATCTTCATTACAGAATCGAGAGAATACTGTCTTCCAAACTAAAGGGTCTACATCGGTAATATCAGTAATGTATGCAATCATACTCCCACACACACTACCTCTACCTGTACCATATGGTATATTGTTACCCTTACACCAATTTAATAATTCTGACATAAATATCATAAAACTCTCCATACCTAATTTACTCATTACTATAAATTCTTCTTTAATTCTTAGTTTATAATCATTTATTGTATGGTTTGTTAAATCTAATGCACCAATATTCTTTTTATCTTCCAAGCTTTTATATATAAGATTTTTCCATTGCTCACTGACATTATCTCCATATAATGTTGGATATTTAAAAGTTTTATCCAATGTGAAATCTTCTATCATATCGGCAAATATATTCGTATTTTCTATTGCTTGCATATAAATATCGGACGATAGTGAACTCTGTGTCTTAAAAGCTTCAACTAATTCATCATATGTCTTCCACACTAAGTCAAATTCATCCTCTTCTCCATAAAAACTTTTTTTGTAAATTTGCAATATTTTTCTACACTCAGCCTTATACCTGCTAGAAGAATGAGTATCTGTTCCTGCTATCAAAGGTATACCAGTTTTTTTACTAATAAGATGTAATTTTTGATTATACCTTATTTGATTTTGTGCATTATGATATTGTATTTCTAAAAAGCATCTATGCTTATTTTCTGTCATCCACTTTATTAATATATTTAAAGCTTCTTTATTTTCATTTGTTTCGCTAGCCCATCTGTTTAAAGGAGAAGCTAAACATGCTGAAGTAAAAATAATATTTTCACTTGTACTTATTAGTTCACTAAGTGATATGCGCGGATTGTGATACATATGCCTATCAGTATTATCCTCTAAGTCACCTTTAGATGTTGCATTGGACATTAGTGTATTTAGTTCTAATACACCATCCCAGTTTCGGGCATATAGTCCAATATGCCCGCCTCTATCATTGTCTTCTAACTTGTGACATAAATACAATTCGACACCATGAATATACTTAATACCAGCCTTGTCACATTCTTGTTTCTTTTTAATCCAATCAAAAATTCCACCATGGTTACTAAACGCAATAGCTTTCATCTCTTGTTTTTTAGCAAGTTTAATATACTCTTTAAAGTCAGAACAAGAATCCGCATACCCATTAACATTACTAGTATCGTCATGTAAATGATATACAATATAGTTTTCACTCACTTAATCACCCCTACTCTACAACTCATCAAGCCAACTTAAATCCAACTCATCCTCTTTTTTGTCATGTAAAAACACATTGTTATCTTTTTTCTTTTCTAATCCTTCTAGAAATCTTTTATAAGGCTTATGCAAATTAGCAGAATACCCACATAAATTAGCAAAATAATAGCTTTGTGTCTTGACACTTTCCTCGCTATCAAAGAATATAGAATCATCATTAGTTGTTTTATACTGTTCTTCCTTCTTTATAATCTCATCCAACGTCTCAATAATTTCTTGTTTTAAATCATTTATCATTTCTTGTGTTAAGTCTACATACACATAACAATCCTCAACTTTGTACTTTTCTTGCACTTCTTCAGGAAGACTTTTAATATCGTTAGTCTGTTCTAATAGATTTATGTAATAGTCTATCTCATCTTCATATCCTGTTTTCTTTAACCACATTTTAGCATTAGCTTTTAAACTACTACCTATTTTACATCGTTCTATTTGTCGTTCATTGGTTTTACCGTTGGCTTGTTGAATGAATATAGATACATATTTAAGAAAATTCCATCCTATCTTTATTTTTTCTAATGGAACACCTAGCTGATGTAGACCTTCGGCGTATAATACCAGTTGACCTGACTCGGATAATGCCTTTTTTCCTTTATATATAGTACTAGTTTTAAAGTCTATTATATTGAAATCGCCATCATCGTTTTTGTATACAGCATCTATATACCCTTGAAACACATATTTACCAACTTTAATAATAATAAATCTTTCTAAATCTATCTTATATTTAATAGGTTTATGGCTCTTAAAAAAATGTCTTAAATCATACACATACTTATCCCCTATATTCTTATTCTTAACTTCATCAGTTCTGTCAAACTTTAATTGTGCAATATCTATTGCTGTAACCCATCCATCATTAAATTCACCCAACATATCTTTGTGCTCAATTTCTTTATTGTAGTACTTCTCAAGGGTATTATGACACATGTTTCCTAGAACGCCATATGAACTCGAATCATTATCCTGCTTTTCTTTTTTTACGTATGATAAAAAATATTCATATGGTGAGTTTCTGTATTTATTAAAACGACTCCATGAAAAAAGTCTATCTGTGTTATACTTCCTGCACAAATCCTGTATTTCTTGCTTTGTTTTTCTAGCCACTCATTTCCACCTATTTCCTCTCTAAAGATTTTATATACTCTTTATGCTCTCTCTCATCATATACAACCCTATGTTTAAACAAGAACTCATAAATCTGATTTCTTGCATCTGCTGGACTATCCTTTTCACCAAGTAAATCCCACCTATCGTATATATAACTTACTTTCCTCAGACGATAGAATTTCTCACACATATGTCTCACTTCATTAATATCTACGTCTTTATCTAATGCAATAACCACCTCATAAATATCTAAGCCAAGAATTATTCTCACTTGTTCATCTGATATTGCATGTCCACTTAGTGCCACACCTGAATAATCGCACAAGCTGTCTCTTTTTAATACAGACTTTTCAGATTCAAAAATAGTTATGTGCTTTAATTGTTCTATTTCTTCTTTATTCTCCCACAAGCCAAATAGATTATATGATTTAGGATATGATGGTGTAATAAAATATTTAGGGATATCAAATAAATCAAAATTTTCAACAGTAGTTCTCGCATTAGTTCCAAGTAATTCACCTGTGAGCCAATATCTCATTGGTATAATTACTCTCTTCCAACGAAAACTATATCCCAACCCAAACTTTTTGGTAGTCCATGGCATTATTCCTTCTTTATACCATGAGATGTGTATATATGGTGCAAAGTCATAAAGTATATCTTCATCCAATATTTTAAAGTCCAGAACATTTGTTTTTTTCTTTTTGTATCTTACCTTTCTGAATACCGCTAACGGATCTTTTTTCTCTATTTTAGGCTTTGTTTGTCTTGAATATGTAAGTTTTAATCCTAATACACTATGTAAGTATTTAAGTGCCTCTATAAATGTGCATTCTTTATTGTACTGAACTAAAGTTATCAAATCTGACATATCATCAAAATATTTCTGTCTGGTATAATTTACACAATTAAGATACTTATTATTTTTTATATTTATAGCAGTTGGATTGTTGCCATCACCATCTTTATTTTCTATATTGGCACAAGAGTAATACTCTTTATGTGGATGGTATTTAATTGAGTGACAACCTATTTGCTCTAATATAAATTCAATTTTGCTATTTTTGTATATGTATTCTTTTAAATCCGACACTACCAATTAAATACCACCACCTTAAAAGTCTTGTTGTACGTTACATATTCCAATATCCTTATAGATATTAGTAGATAGATCACACTCGGATATAATTTGAAACTCATCAGTAGCACCAAATCTATTCTTAGGAATAAACATAATTAAATATTTTTTATCTCGCTTTAGCTTAAAAGGAATTTTACTTTTTCCATTCTTGCCCTCTAGCCTGTAGCCAGTTATCTCATGCGTACCGCCCTCAAACTCATCCTCAAGTGGTCTGCGCATCATTAGATTCACACTCATTACATCAACAATTGATTTTGCCATTCCCACGTCATTATTTGTAAGATATCTTTTAATAAGACTACCCTTGCCTAACTGGTAAGTAACAAACAAGCCTACGTTCTTAACAGCTGGTTTTACAACGTCATACAGTGCAACCATATCTCTCATCATAGACTTGTATATTTCATCTGTTCTAGCATCACTACTTTCTTTTAGTGTGTCTAAAATAAAACATCTTACACCCATGCTAGAGTATTTTTTTATAACTTTTATTACAGTGTTAACTGAATATCTATCTAGTGGAATTACAGTTATATTTCTTGCATCTTTCTTCTCTTCTAACCAGTCAGCACACTTTCTAAGTAGTACCATAACTTCAGGAGTAAAATTACCATCTCTCAAAACATATTTTTGCAACTTTTCTTTAAAAATGTTATTAGCAACCCATATAAGTAACTCACGCCTTACTTTAGTTTCATCTTCCTCATTAATTATTATTACTACTTTTTCATCGTATTTTATAACAGACGGAAGTATATAATTAATAGCCATTGTCGATTTTCCTACACCTGAATTTGCTCCAAGACCAATGATATTACCATCAAAATTAAATCCACCAATCTCTTTGTTGAGTAGGTCACAATTGTGAAGCGGCATACCCACACTTGTTCCTTTATCTAATTCATCAATCAATTCATGTAATCCATCTAACGCATTATAGCTTTTAACATCGCTATCAATATTGATGAATGTATGGTTAATAAATGTCTCAAACTCATCATATATATTTTCGAGTGTCATATCACAATAATCACTTAGCCTGTCATGCACTGGATAGCCTGCTTTAACAAGCTTAACTATTGTATTCCATTTATATAATTCTTTAATATACCCATCAAGATTTTCTACTTCTACATATTCCTTGGCATTGAATATTGTCTCATAGCCACCATATTCCTCATATTTTTTTTGTAGTTTAGGGTGTTTTTCTAGGTATAGCCCAATTGTTATGTCGTCTAGAACACTCTTTTCTTCAAGCAATACTAAATCACTCACTATCTGAAAATAAACTCTCCAAATATTGTGAGAAAAATCATCTAGCTTTAACTCTATATCGTATAGTTCGTCAGGATCCTTGTATAGTATGGCGACAATGTTTGCTTCACTTGCTTGTTTAAACTCGCCAATCCTCTTTAGTGTCACTAACTGTTCTTTCTTAAAATCTGATAGCTTAGTAGTTCCTTGATTAGTTGTAGCTTTCTTTATATTGGTCATGCCTCCCCCTACCACAAGTCTTTAAACTTATCACCAACCACTGTCTCTTTAGTCTTCTTTTTGTATTCAGCACCCTCATAATAAACATTGTCTAAGTTGGTTTCTTGTGCTTTTTTATGAGATTTCTTCACGTTTTTAACTCTCAAATAAATATCATTAATATTATTTTCTACAATTGCAGATATGTATAAAAACTTATTCATTTCATTCTTGAATTTTTTGCCTTGTATTGCTCTTGATATAGATGGCTTACAAGCTTTAAATGTGTATAGTATTACTTCATATGAATACTCAGCATAGTTTTTACTTTTATTGTTGGCCATCAGCTTGCCTTTTGTTAAACCTTTGAGTCTTAATACCATCTCTTTTGAAAGAGATTGGTTATCATCATATTGCATCACTTCTTTTCTCACATATTGATATAGATCATCCCACTGTTGCTTTTCTTCTGCCGTCATCTTTTTATTCTCGTTACTCACAATATCACCACCGTTTTATTTTTAATAAACAAGGGTGAATTTTATAACTCACCCTTGTAATGCTTTATTGTTTCATCTATTGTTTATCTTGCTATTTTTAAAACTTCTTTAGCCTGTTTAATATCTGTAAGCTGTGTAGGGTTATCAGCTCCAAATTCTTTACATTTTTCAAGTATAGGCTTTACTTTATCTAGGTCTGACTTGTTAGCTTTAATGTAATCTGTAATTTTATCAATTACTTCATTAAACTCTTTTTGTTTTTTCTTTTCTTCTTCAGCTTTAGCAATTTCCTTTACTTTCTCTAATTCGGCTTGTTCTTGTTCTTTTTCAAGTTGCTCAATAGATTTAGACCCCTTAGAAGCTTCGGACTTAATTGCATCCTCTAATGCCTTAATAAATGCATCTGCGTCAAGAGGAATTTCAGGTACGATATCTGCAAACCTACTTTTAGAGTCAATTGAATAATTATCGTCTCTAAAGGTTACTTTTCTACTTTCTCCAGTCACAACACCCTTCATAATATCTTTCTTTGTTTTACTATCTTTTCTTCCTGTATTTTCTTGAACGATTTCTCTATCAATACTTGCTACGCCTAAAAAGTGTAATTTTGTTTTAATTGCAGTAAAATCACGCATGGACATATTTGTTGTTAATGTTGTGAACTTTTGTCCAGTGGCAACATCCTCTTGCTCTTTTTGTTTAACATGCCCAACAATTATAAACCTTACACCGACTTCCTTTAAGTCCCATAATCTATCTAATACAATTTCTGTAGCCTTATCTTCTCCCCCCATATACCCACCAAAGGCAGCCTTAATACTTTTGACTGGTTTGTCGGGATATTCTGAATTATGCATTCTTATAACCTCGGGCTTTGCAATTTCTAAAAGTTGGTCATATGTATCAATCACAACAATTTTTAAATCTGGATAATATTCAGTTTTGTTATCAATGATGTCGTCAGTAATCTCTTCAAATGTATCCCAATCCCTAACGTTTTCATAAATTATTCCTTGAATAGCATCGGCACCATCTTCTTTTCCACATTCTAAGAAAATATAACCATCTTCACCAGCTACTTTTTTACAAACCTCATATATAAGAGTTGTTTTGCCAATACCCGATTCTCCGATTAACCCAATGTTATATTGTGTTAGGTCAATTTTAACTTCGTTCCTCTTGCCGAATCTTCTTCTTTTTTTAGTCATACATTAATTCCTTTCTTGGTGTTGCCACCATCTTGTTAGGACGATGGCAGTTTTAAAGTTTTATATCTGGCTCATGTATTACATCCTATAAATTATTTAACCAATCCATATCCGTTTCATCATCAACCTTTATGTATCCATCCTCATCAGTTTCAATTTCATCTTCTTTTTCATCTTCATACATAAAGTCTAATATTAAGTCTTCTTCGGTATATTTTTTCTCAAACTTTTGAATTATAGGGATTTTATCCCCTTCTTCACCTTGCATTAAGATTAGAGGTTTTATAAGTACCATTCGTCTCTCTCTGCTTGTACTTTCAGTACATTTAGCTAGGGCTTCTTCTTCAGTATAAACACCCATTTCAATCAACTCTTTAATATCATCTGGAATATCATCTGCTGTTGCTGTAACTAATGCACCACCCTCAATAAAATTACCTTCAAAAGTAATTTCTGTTACATCTTTTCTAACCTTAAATACCTTGTCGATAATTTTAG
>DUQJ01000123.1 GCA_012837865.1 Clostridiales bacterium
TAAATATCAATATAAATAAATATCAATACTATAGATGTTATTAGTACCGCTAATAAATTAAATGTTTCATAGACTAAATAGAAATTTACTATAGTAATTATGTATATCGCTATATCAATAACAATCAATACTATAATAATTTTAGTTTTTACTTTATTCGCTATATTATTAGAAAATATAATTACAATTGACAATAAACTACCAATAACTAAAAACATTATATTGAATAGTACTATTAAATCTGTACCAAATATTAAAAATTCAGTACTTCTAAGAACATTTGATAACATAGCGATAATATTTTTAAACACAATAAATACTAGTAGATATTTCACTGTCTTCGTATTATTCATACAATCCTCTTTTCTTAAATATAATAGTGATCATAATCAGTATAGAGAATTAGTGGGAACCCTTGAATGAAAAAGGTTGCTGTTGCTTCCGCAACCATCACAGCACTAGAGCTATCCACTTGCCAAGTTCCATAAATAATTTGAACACCTGAAGGCGCCCATGCTGGAGAATATACTACTGGATCTCCACCGGAAAATACTGTAACACCATCACTTGGAAAATTATAGTATACATTGTATTGGAATCTAGATATTGTAAAGTATTGGTTATACGTATGGGTATAATTTATCCAACCTTCGGCCATTGAACCACTAATTAATGGTAATGGTGACGTAGATATAGCACTTGCATGCACATGTCCACTATATGTTGTTCTAGTATTCGCGATGACGCCTCTTTCATTACTAATCTTACCAGCTGGATCATAAACGTTATCGATAGCTTCATCCTTAAGTTTATTATTTTTTTCAATTTGATTCTTAATATTTGAATCTGATTTAAGTAAATCTAAGTATTCATCAACAGCGCTATTTTCTGCAAATCTTTTATCAATTATAAAAGAGAACTCTTGATCGAATTTCTTGTCAATAGATAATCCTTTGTAAATTATATTACCTGAGATATACCCATCTGCTGCAACTGCTTTACAGATGATATCTGCTTCTTCAGACATATACTGATGTTGTTGCTAGAGTTAGTCAGAAAGTAAGTAAAATTATTAATAATCTTCTCTTCATATTTCTCTCCTTATTTTATTGTTTAATACACCCTCATTTATATCATAGTATCTATATCCTTACAATCATAGGAAAGACAACGTGTAACTTTATCCGATAATGTAGCCACATACATGGCTTTATTTCCACCCTTAGAGTGACCTGTTACTGTAACATTAGAAAACTTTAAGCCTTCAATAAAATCTAAAGCTTCTTTCTGTGCCCTGGTATCTGAGAGATTAAACCCTTCTACATTATCTAGCCATTCTAGTCCACCTGATGTTCCTTTAAATGCAACTATGGCATCTGTATTATTCCCTTTTTCATGAAATGTTAGTGCTAATCTTACTTCATTTTCAGTATCTTCTTCCAAAAACATGATATCTCCTAGAACTAAATCTTTTATCTCTTCATTGGATTGTAGATACCGAATGATGGCTTTTATGCTGTATGCACTAACTTAGATGACGATGCCACAGCTATTGCAAAGATAAATCATAGATGTTGGGATATAGAGGAATGTTTTAGACTTTTAAAGAGTGAGTTTAAAGCAAGACCGGTTTATTTAATCCATGATGATAGGATACAGGAACGTTTCACCATATGTTTTTTAGCATTAGTTTTATATAGATATCTTGAAAAGCATTTATTAATAATTTCTTTTGAGCTAATATTAAATGAAAAAACCTTTGGAATAATCCTTTTGTATCATCACTCTTTGTAAATGATGTTGTTGAATCTAATAGTATAAGAACTCCTGACCATTGATATTTTGGAGGGATATTTTCATTTTATCTTACTTCCCCATACATTTGTTCCCTGTTTATCTGTTCCTGCAACTTCACGTATCTTTGTTATAGATGTTTTGTAGCCATGCTGTTTGCTTATAGTTGCAAGACATGCTACATTATTTCTGTATATAAACTGTATGTAATCTAATATCTATAATAACCTTACCATATATACTCTAAATTTAAACAGACACATGTGTCTATTTTCACATTTATATGTTCTATTTTTCATATAACTCGATTTTTAACTCTTAATATCAAACAATAAAAAGTTATAAAAAAATTGCAATTCAAAAAACAATACATAAACATTTATGTATTTATCTTTAAATTGCAACTATGCGCACTTCTACTTATTATACATAACCTGATTTTTAGTCTTTTACTAACTTTCTCAATCCCATTTCAAAATAATAAAAAACGATACCTACAAAACAACATAAAACTATAGATAATAAACATCTTAAGACAACATTCAGTTTTATATAATTAAATAATGAATTTAGGCCAAACCCAAAACAAACCATCTGAACTAAGAAAATATGATAAGAGGCTTTGCCTATTAAGCTTGTTATATTAGTTATAACGTTTTTATTTTCTATTTCTAAATATTTCATGCCTAAAATCACTAATTCTAATGCCCAGAAAACAGTTGGTAAAGATGTAAATGTCCATTTCGAAAATATCTTTGGGATATATCCACTGTAATTACAAATCCATATATAAATGATTGAAGCTATTGATAAGAAAAAAATGATATTTTTATTTTTAAATTTAAAATCATTATTACATTCGTATAAAGCTATTCCCATTATTATAAACACTAAGTATCTGAGAATTAAAAGTCTATATATTTCAGGCGAAACGGGTAAATAATTTGATAATATATCAAAACATAAGTGTATTAAAAAAATTAATCCTATTGATTTATATGGAGCTTTTTTAAATGAAAATAACATAAAAGGAAATATAAATAATAGTTGTATTAATATTGGAATATAATAACTTCCTGGTCCTCGCCCTCCTTGTAAAAATTTAAATAAAAGCTCTTTAATGGGTTGCAGAGCAACCCCTGAGGCCGGGTATATGACTGGTATTATATAATAAAGCAAAACTTCCACTACAACAACAATTAAATATGGTATTATCAATCTTGAAATTCTTGCAATCATTAGCTCTCTATTAAAATATTGCTTAATATTAGTTATTCTTTTCTTACTTACAGATAAAGAGTAAGTATATCCACTTAGAATCATAAAAATTGGTACAGCCATATATATCCAAAATGAAGCTCCCACTTTTAATTTTTGAGATTGCGATAAAACATGTGTCACTATAACCAGAACAATAGCAATTGCTTTTAAATACTCTATTGACAGTATTCTAATTGGCTCTACACTTCTTTCTATTTCAATATTATTCATAAAATTTACCTCTTGGTTTTCATTTTATATCTTTTAACATTTGAAGGTTTTTTCTCAATGTTTGTATCTAGTAAAGGATATGGATGATCTTTAACTTCTTCTATTAATTTAGATATTAATTTCTGAATATTTTTTAATAATGGTTTCTCTTCATGACTACAAAATGCAATCGCTATACCTCCATGGCTCGCCCTACCTGTACGACCTATCCTATGAACATAAGTTTCAGGAACTTCCGGTAAATCAAAGTTAATTACATGGGATAACTTTTCAATATCAATGCCCCTGGCAGCAATATCTGTTGCAACAAGTATTCTCGCTTTTCTATTTTTAAAATTATTTAAAGCCAATTGTCTTGCATTTTGAGATTTATTTCCATGAATAGCTTCAGCATTAATCCCAACCCTTTTTAAAAGCTTAACTATCTTGTCTGCTCCGTGCTTAGTTCTTGAAAATATTAGAGCTGATATAATATCTTTGTTTTTTAATAAATGAATAAGTAATTTAACTTTATTTACTTTATCAACATAATATACTTTCTGTTCTATAATTTCGACCGTGGATGATAAGGGTGTAACCATTACCTTGATAGGGTTTTTTAATATTGAATTTGCAAGTTTCTCAATTTCAGCTGGCATAGTGGCTGAGAAAAACATTGTTTGTCTTTCTTTTGGAAGGTATGTAATTATTCTTCTTACATCCTTAAGCATACCCATATCTAGCATAAGATCTGCTTCGTCAAGAACAAAATATTTTACATTTTTCAAACTAATATATCTTTGGTTGATTAAATCTAATAATCTACCAGGTGTGGCTACTAATATATCTACTCCATTAGTCAAATCTTTTGTTTGAGGATTTTGTGATACTCCACCATATATAACTAGCGTTTTAAGATTTAGGTTTTTACCGTAGGTTCGAAAACTATCCTCTATCTGTATAGCTAACTCTCTTGTAGGTGCTACAATTAATGCTCGAATTTGTCTACGTTCTCCTGAGCCTTTTTGTTGTAATGATATACCTTGCAATATAGGAATAGCAAATGCTGCTGTTTTACCTGTACCCGTTTGGGCACAACCTAGTAAGTCCATCCCTTTAAGAAGAGATGGTATAGCTTTAGATTGTATTGCTGTTGGATTTGTATATCCCTCTGTTTCTAGAGCTTTTTTTATTGGCTCAATTAAATTCAAATCTTTAAATAACAATATGATTTCTCCTTTTGATATTATAATAATTAATATCTTTTTTATAGTATGGCTATTAATATTCTAACTTATTTTAATAATTACTTGACTTTATTTGTTCTAACGTTTAATTATAACATACTAAACAATAAGATCGGTAATATTTAATAAATTCTTATATTGATGTTAATATAATATTGTGGATACGATTTTTCGAATACCATGAAATACCAAAAAGGAAGAAAGTGTCTAGAATGTCAAAAGGATATACAGAAGAAAATTAAAGCACCGTTATAGGAGAGATTTAGCTTTTGAAATTTAAAACTTATCTTTATTGTTTTATATATTAATTACTTAGCTTTTACATATTTTTAAATGCTATTACTTGATTTTAGATATAGCTCCCCCTCCCCCAAAAGTCGTAGTGTCAAGTCTGACACTCACTTTTATTTTTAAAACCTTATATAATCAAGGGTTTGCACTATTTCTTTATAAAAAAACAATGACCCCCCTATTTTTAGTGTATAATGTAAGTTACGACACCAACAAAACACTTTCGAAAGGACAGGTCATTGCATGGCTATTATAACTTACTTACTATCTATAATTCAAGATTGAAAATCTTTGAGCAAA
>DUQJ01000124.1 GCA_012837865.1 Clostridiales bacterium
GCATGTCTTTTTCGCCTATTACAAAGGTTGCTTTACCCAAAACATTGAATGAAATTGGGAAGGGTGCATTTTCTGCATGTGTAAATTTAAAAGAAGTACAGATGAAAGATAATGTTGCGATAATAGGGGATTATGCTTTTGAAGATTGTGACTCATTAGAAGTTCTTAGGCTACCCAAGAAATTAAAGGAACTTGGTAGTTTAGGTTTAAAATCTAAAGTCCTCAAAAAATTAAAGACATTAGAAATTCCGGCTTCAGTAGAAGTAATTAGTAAAGAAATTTTGAACTCTTATTCCTATGATACTGGTATGCTTTTAATTCATGAGAATTCTCCAGTATACAAATACATCAAAGAGAATAATTTAAAGGATGTAAGGTATAAGGTAATAGGCAAGGACGGTAAGATAAAGGAAGAAACCTATATGGTGGTAATAGTAAAAAAAGGCGATACCCTATGGAAAATTTCCCGTAAGCATCTTGGCAAGGGGACTCGCTTTAAGGAAATTATGAAGTTGAATAATCTAAAGAAGACTACGATCTATGTAGGTCAAAAACTTAAGGTGCCAGTGAAATAAAATCGTATACACTTTTTAGGTAAAGGTTTAAGACACAGAACAGATGGGAGATTAGGGGCAAGAGAAATAAACATTGTAAAATGCTCGTGGTCGCCCAAATGGTCGCCATGGAGGAAAATTCACTCATTTGAAACCCCAGCTTGGTAAGTCGAACCTGCCAAGGCTGGGTTTTTCATTTAGTGATGGTCTAAGTCCTCTTAATCAGGTTGTCCAGGGTTCGAACCCCTGGAGGTGCATAATAAAGTATCAGTTTACAGATGTAAAATCTGTGGAATTGATGCTTTTTTTATAAAAAGCCATAATATAAGAAGACCTTGCTATATTACCTATATTACGCTTGCAAAATTAAGGGAAATGCGATACTATTAGATAGTAATATAGGCCTATTGATAATTGATTTAGGGTAAGTTTATGCGTTATATGCAGCTATTTTGTAGAAATAGAGAGTTTTGAGGTAATAAGATGATTAAGAATGGTAGAAAAACGATAGGAGCTTTTATAACAAACTTAGATGAAGATTATCCAAGTCTTATTTCTAGAGGCATTGTAAGTATGGCTAAAGAGCTTGATTATAATGTTGTGTTTTTTTCGGGCTATGAAATTGATGGGGAAAAAGACAACTATAACAACAAAGGTGAAGTAGAGATTATTAATTTACCAAACTATAGTGATTTAGACGGAATAATACTAGTACCTGCAACATATTCTTTAAAGGAACTAGAAAGTAAATTAAAAACTAAATTATCATCAGAAAAGAAAACCCCTATTATTACAATTCTTAGAGAGAAAGATGAAAGTTATAATGTTTTAATAGACAATGATATAATTCTTACTGAAATAGTAGAGCATTTTATTGTTGTTCATAAATTTAATAGAATCAACTTTTTATCTGGACCTAAACACTCAACAGATTCCATGGGAAGACTAGAAACATATAGAAGGGTTTTAAAAGAACATAATATACCGATAGAGGAAGAAAGAATACATTATGGTGACTTCTGGGCAACATCTGCTTATGATGCAGTTGAGAAGTTTTTATCTAGTAAATTAGAAATCCCTCAAGCTATCGTATGTGCTAATGATCTTATGGCAATGGGTGTATGTAATGAATTAATTAAAAGGGGAATTAGAGTACCCCAGGATATAGCAGTATCGGGCTGTGATAACCTTCCAGAAGTAGCTTCATATTTCCCGAGTATAACAACAGCAGAAATACCTTTCTATGATATGGGAAGGACCGCAGTTAAAACAATTGATAATGCTCATAAAAATATAAAGCAAGAGACAGATAAGTATGAGCAGTTTAAAACTATCTATAGAGAATCCTGCGGTTGTGTGAAAGAGCCATATGATAAAAACATCCAATATAGAAGAAGTCTTGCATTAGAGCTTGAAGAATTAAGAGCTGCAACAAAGACAAATGCAAAGATGTCAACAGATTTAACAGGCTTAATGACGCTTGATGATATAACAGACAAGATATATTCATCATTGCATATTAATAAATGTTTTAAAAGTTTTTATCTATGTTTAAAAGAGGATTGGCAACAATCCTACTACAGTAATTGGAAGACAGAACATAATTATGATAAGATGGTTATGTATTTAGGAGTGAAAAACAAAAAAAGATTAGCTAATATTGAATTTCCACAGGAAATATTTTTACCTGAAGTTGCTATAGATGATGAACCACAGATGTTTTATGTTTCATTATTGCACCATCAAGAGAAATATTTTGGATATGCTGCTATTAGCTATAATATAAATTTAACTCACACTCGGGTATACCAACCATGGTTAATTAATATATCTAATGCTTTAGAGAATATTAGAGTTAGTGAAGAGTTAAATAGTGCATTATTTAAACTAGAGGATTTATATATACGGGATCCGCTAACAGGCCTATACAATAGAAGGGGCCTAAGTATATTAGCAGAGAAGTATTTAAGACAATCATTACAGGATAATTGTTTAGTAATGGTATTTACAGCTGATATGGATAATTTAAAAAAAGTTAACGATCAATATGGGCATATCCAGGGAGATATTGCAATAAAAGCAATTGCTAATTCGCTTCAAAAAGCAGCAGATGACGATGAGCTTTGTATTAGAAGTGGTGGAGATGAGTTTATTGTTGTTGGTATTGAATATAATGAAGAAAAGTTAGAAAGATTTATAAACAACTTTAATAATGAGATTGCCAAATATAATAAAAGAGCGAATCATCCTTTTGTAATCTCTACAAGTTATGGTTCAGTGTTAATAAGTCCAGACGAGGATACTAAATTAAACGAAGTACTTAACGTGGCAGACAATAAAATGTATGAGCAAAAGAAAAAGAAAAGAGCAATGAAATTAATATAAAGATATGGGCTAATAATTAGTATAAGTATAATTATTAGCTTTTTTTAACTTGTTATTTAAATAAGAAAAGGTTATGCTATAATTCAATAGAGATAAAGGAGTATCATTATGGCAAGAATTTTTATTGTTATGGGTAAAAGTGCTACAGGAAAAGACACTGTATATAATCATTTATTAAATGATCCACAATTAAAATTAGAAAAGATAGTGTTATACACAACACGACCAAAGAGAAAAAACGAAGTAGATGGTGAGGAATATAATTTCGTAGATGATACTATGCTTAAAAAGCTATTGGCTGACGATAAAGTTATAGAGTGTAGAACTTATGAAACGGTATATGGTCCGTGGAGCTATTTTACAGTAGATGATGGAAATATAAATCTTGAATCGAAGAACTATATTATGATTGGAACTGTTGAAGCTTATATTGACCTTAAAAAATATTTTGGGGAAAGCAAAGCATATCCTTTATACATAGAAGTAGATGATGGTATAAGATTATCAAGGGCACTCGGGAGAGAGCTTAATCAAGAAACTCCTAAATACTCTGAAATGTGCAGAAGATATTTGGCAGATGAAATTGATTTCTCTGACAAGCAAATAGAAATTGCAGATATTAAAAAAAGATATTCAAATAATTGTCTAGAACAATGTTTGTTAGAAATCAAGAATGATATTAAAAATATAATGTAAGAAATATATAGATATGGTATAATAAATTTGTTATGAAGTAGCCTATTTTAAGATAGGAGGTAAAAATGGATCTTAAAGTTAATCAACAAATCCAAGTAAATAATATTGAAACAAAACAAAACAATATAAATGTTGGAGAAGACTTTAAATTTACATTAGCATCAAAAATTGATGAGCATGATCTGCAGGCAAGAATAAATGTAATGTTAGAAGAAATATCATCACAAGGGAAAAAAATCGCAAAGCGAATGGACATAAAAGATATGCGCCATTACAGGCATCTTATACAAAGCTTTATGAATGAAATTATTAATAGATCACATAAATTCTCAAGAGAGAACTTCTTGGATAAAAAAGGTAGACATAGAGTATATACTATGATTAAGCTTATTGATGAGAATTTAGACCAACTAGCATCAGAATTAATAAATGAGGAAAAAGACCATTTGGCGATTTTAAATAAAATTGATGAAATTAGAGGGTTGCTTCTGGATATATTTACTTAATAGCTTATCAAAATGAAGGGAAGAAAGAATGATAGATTTAGAAGAACTATCAATTAAAGATGAAACATTAAAATATATTAATGAATCTGTTAAATCAGGAAGGCTATTCCATTCATATATAATTGTAGGCGAAGAAGGAATGGCAAAGAATGAATTTGCAAGGTATTTTGCTAAAACATTACAATGTCATGACAAAAATAGGAAACGATGTAATGAGTGCATATCCTGTAGACAATTTGAAAGCAATAATAATCCAGATATTATACGGATAAAATCTAAAAGCAAAAGTATTCCAGTGGAAGACATAAGGACGCAATTAAACAATGATATTCAAATTAAACCCTATAGTAATAAATATAAGATATATATTATTGATAAAGCAGATTCAATGTTAGAATCAGCACAAAATGCACTTTTGAAAACAATAGAAGAACCACCACCCTACGCAATAATAATACTTTTGGTAGAGAATATGAGTAATTTGTTGCCAACAATAATATCAAGAAGTTTAATATTAAATTTAAAATCGATTGATGAAAACAAGATAAAAAAATATTTAATAAAGAATTACCAGATACCAGACTATTTGGCAGAGCTTGCATCTAAATTTTCTGGTGGTAATATAGGAAAAGCAATCAAATTTGCAACAACAGATTATTTTATCAAAATAAAAGATGAAACAATTAATTTTTTAAAAAATATAAATAAAATTCAATTAAATCAAATAATAGAGTTTTTAAATATAATATCAAAAGACAAAGATAGGATTGATGACTATTTAGATATAATTATACTTTGGTATAGAGATATATTAATATATAAAGCAACAGAAAATATAGATAGAATTATGTTCAAGGATGAAACACAGGAAATTATAAATTGTTCTGAACTTAAAAGTTACATCAGTATAGATAATATAATTAATTCAATAGAAACTACGAAACAAAGATTGAAATATAATGTAAACTTTGATATTACCTTAGAATTGATGTTACTTAACTTAAAGGAGAAATGCAATGATTAAAGTAATAGGAGTAAGATTTAGAAAAGCAGGAAAAATATATTTTTTTGACCCTGTTGATTTTAAAATAGAAATAAATGAATATGTAATCGTAGAAACAGCTAGGGGAATTGAATATGGTAAAGTAGTACTAGGAGAGCGACATGTGGAAGACAGTCAGGTCGTTCAACCTTTAAAACCTGTACTTAGAGTTGCTACAGAAGAAGATAAAAAGACTGAAAAGCGTAATAGAGAAAAAGAAATTGAAGCATTTGATATATGTCTTTCAAAAATAAAAGAGCATAAACTAGATATGAAATTAATAGATTCAGAATTTACTTTTGATAATAATAAGGTGTTGTTTTATTTTACAGCAGATAAAAGAATAGACTTTAGAGATTTGGTAAAAGACTTAGCATCGATTTTTAAGACACGTATAGAATTAAGACAGATTGGTGTTAGGGATGAAACAAAAATTTTAGGTGGTATAGGAATATGTGGAAGGTCATTATGTTGTAACACATTTTTATATGATTTTGCTCCGGTATCAATAAAGATGGCGAAAGAACAAAACTTATCCTTAAATCCAACAAAAATATCAGGTGTATGTGGAAGATTAATGTGCTGTTTAAAAAACGAAGAAGAAGCATATGAAGAATTAAACAACAAGTTACCTGATATTGGTAATGAAGTTCTAGTAATAGAAGAAAAATTAAAAGGTGAAGTTCTAAGCGTTAGTGTTTTAAAGCAAAATGTTAAAGTAATAGTTGTTTTAGAAAATGATGAAAAAGAAGTAAGAGAATATCATGTAGATGAATTAAGATTCAAAAAGAAAAGAAAAAAAGAAAAGCTTGCAATAGATGATGAACTTAAAAATTTAGAGTTACTAGAGAAAAAGGAAGGGAAATCTCTATTGGATGAAGAATAAAGGGCAAAATATTGTAAAAATACATCCGAATGAAAGAATAGATGATCTTCATAGAAATGGTTATAAAATCATACAAAACCCAAAGAAATTTTGTTTCGGAATGGATGCAGTACTCTTATCAGGCTTTGTAAAAGTATTACCAGGAGAACAAGTCGTTGATTTAGGAACTGGAACAGGAATTATACCTATTTTATTAGAGGCTAAATCTAAAGGAGATTTATTTACTGGACTTGAGATACAAAAAGAAAGTGCTGATATGGCAAAAAGAAGTGTTATTCTTAATAATATAGAAAAAAGAGTAAAGATAATTATAGGCGATATTAAGAATTCTTCTAATATATTTAAGAAGAATTCTATAGATGTTATAACATGTAATCCACCCTATATGACTGCTAATCATGGTTTAACAAACAGTGATGAAAGCAAAGCAGTAGCAAGACATGAAATATTATGTACATTAAAGGAAATTATAAGAGAAACGAGCCTAATTCTTAAGCCTGGCGGTAGATTTTATATGGTTCATAGACCTTTTAGATTAGTTGAGATATTGAATACATTATCAGAATATAAACTAGAGCCCAAAAGAATGAGGATGGTACATCCTTTCATAGATAAAGAACCCAATATGGTACTTATTGAGTGCGTAAAAGGTGGTAAATCTATGCTGAAAGTGGAAGCACCACTTATTGTTTATAAAGAAGTTAATGTTTATACTGACGAAATATATGATATTTATGGATATTAGAAAGGTTAAGAAACTTATGAGCGGAACATTATATTTATGTGCTACTCCAATTGGCAATCTAGATGATATAACAATAAGAGTTATAAATACTTTAAAAGAAGTAGACTTAGTTGCTGCAGAGGATACGAGACATAGCATGAGGTTATTAAATCATTTTAATATAAATACGCCTATGACTAGTTATCATGAGCATAATAAAATTGAAAAAGGAAAAGATTTAATCAAAAAGCTACAAGATGGTATAAACATTGCATTAATAACAGACGCAGGAACACCAGCAATCTCCGATCCAGGAGAAGAACTAGTAGCAATGGCATTAGATGCAGATGTAACAGTAACATCATTGCCAGGGCCTTCAGCATGTATTACAGCACTAACATTATCAGGGTTACCAACTAGAAGATTTGTATTTGAAGCCTTTCTTCCAAGTAAGAAAAAAGAATTACAAGGTGTATTAGAAGAACTTAAAAACGAAACAAGAACAATAATAATATATGAAGCTCCACACAGACTAAAAAAAACCTTGAAAAGCTTGTATGAATCTCTTGGCGACAGAAAAACAACTATTGTTAGAGAGCTTACCAAACGTTATGAAACAATAATTCAGACAACTTTAAAAGAAGCAAACTCTCACTATAAGGATAATGAACCAAGGGGTGAGTTTGTTATAATTATAAAGGGCAAGGAATACTCTGATATTGAAAATGAAAATATTAAAAAATGGGAGTCCTTAGATATAGAGGAACATATGCAATATTATTTTGATTTAGGAAATGATAAGAAAGATTCTATGAAAAAAGTTGCAAAAGATAGGGGTCTAAGCAAGAGGGATGTTTATAATAGCTTAATAAAAAAACACTAAAACTAATTAAGTTTTAGTGTTTTTATAAATTATGTAGTTATTTTAATTAATCAATTAAACCAACTATTTTTGCTAATTCGATTATTGAATCTTTGGATACTCTTTTACCATGAAATTCAACAAGATTTTCTTTGTTACCATTAAAAATATCAGTTGGTTCATATTTTTGTAAAACAACTTTACCCTCGTCAACAAAAATTTCTAATGGATCTCTTTCGCTAACATCTAAAGTTCTTCTTAATTCAATTGGAAGAGTAATTCTACCAAGAGCATCTAGCTTTCTAACTATTCCTGTACTTTTCATATTGCACCTCCTTAAGTAGTTTATAAAATAACATAGAGTATAATATATCCTAACATAGCAAAAAAAGAAAGTCAACTGAATAAACTGTCAAAACATAGCACTAATAAGATACATTTGTAAAAACAAGAGGATTATTGTTGATTTTTAATGAGAGTCCCTGTTTTACCATTAAAGCCATCCTTTGCTTTGTTTAACAATGTAATTAAAGTACTACGCTTTTTATCTGAAGATGTAAATTCTAAAGCAGCTTGCATTTTTGGAAGCATTGAGCCAGGAAGAAAGTGTCCTTCAGAAATATATCTTTTAGCATCGATTATTGTCATAGAATCAAGGTCTTCCATGTTTGGTTGAAGGAAGTTTAAGCATACTTTCTCAACAGCAGTCAAGATAACTAATAAATCTGCATCGATTTCTTGAGCAATTAATGAACTTACAAAATCCTTGTCAATAACAGCATCTATTGGTTCAAGGTGATTTCCAGTTCTTACAACGGGTATACCACCACCACCACCTGCAATAACAACTTGATTGTCTTCTAATAGACTTAATATAGTATTGATTTCAACAACTTCTTTTGGTTGAGGAGAAGGAACAGCTACCCTATATCCTCTACCTGCATCCTCCATAACAGCAATGCCTTTATCTTGAAGCTTCAAAGCTTCTGCTTCTGTCATAAACTGACCTATTGGTTTTGAAGGATTATCAAATGCGGGATCATTAGCATCAACAACTATTTGAGTAACAATTGTTGCAATGTTCTTTGTTATATTGCGGTCTGCGAGCGATTCCTTAAGAGCATTTTGAAGATCATATCCAATATATGCTTGGCTCATTCCTACACTAATAGATAGAGGGAAGAGATCAGCATCAAGTTTCTTATTATACTCAACCATTGCATTATGTATCATGCCAATTTGAGGACCATTTCCATGAGTAATAACGATGTCATGGCCTTCCTCAACTAAATCTGCAATAACTCCAGCAGTTTGTATTGCTGCAATTTTTTGTTCTTTTAGAGTGTTACCGAGTGCATTTCCGCCTAAAGCAATAACAATTCTTTTTTTCATGAAGATTGTGCTCCTTTTCAATAAGATACGAATTAATAGATTGCAAACTAATGAATAGTAAATATAAATGAACTTTCATGGACATTCACCTTAAGGCATTATATAACAACAAAAATATAAAATCTACAATTTTTTAAAAAAACTTACTCAAATATAAA
>DUQJ01000125.1 GCA_012837865.1 Clostridiales bacterium
AAGGCAGAATCTGACTTTAGACTTGATGTAGTATCCAAATCAGGAGCACAAGGTGTGATGCAGCTAATGCCAGCTACTGCCAAGTATCTAGGTGTTAATGACCCTTTTGACCCAGAGCAGAATATAATGGGTGGAAGCAAATATATTAAAGAATTACTTGATAAATATGATGGTGATACTAAACTAGCTCTTGCAGCTTATAATGCTGGTAGTAACAATGTAGCTAAATATGGTGGTATACCTCCCTTTAAAGAAACACAAAACTATGTTAAAAATGTAATGAAATATATGAGTAAAGATATTAAAACTAATATTGAAATTAACAATAGTGAAAAATATAAATTAGTGCCATCAGAGATAAGTAATGATAATATATTTACTGCTAGGGCCATTGCAATGTGGAATAAGGCAAATCCTATTATAAATGACGAAATAAATAATATTTAATAATTGTAAAAAACGCTGGCTAATCCAGCGTTTTTTACACAATCTTGTATTTGAATATTTACGTGATTATTTTTTCTTGGATATTTTATTTAATATAAGCTTAAGTAGTTCGTTAAGAGTTAAAGGAATTAATGATAATAGTAAAACCATGATCCAATCATTAAAGCCTAAATTATGAACACCAAAAGCATTTGCAAAAAATGGAACTGAGATAACTATATATTGTAAAAACAAACCTAATATTATAGAAGCTATTAAATACATATTTGTGAACAAACCAATTTTAAATATTGTTTTTTTATCATTTCTCATTGTTAATGAAAAAAACAATTGTGAAGCAGCCAGTACAACAAAAGACATTGTTCTCGCATATACTAATGCAGGATCTTTTTCTTTTAATATAATATTTGAAGTAAAGTCATATCCATGTTTTGAAAGCCCCATATAAAAAGCAAACAATGTTAAGCCGCCTATTAAAACACCACCAATTATAGCTCTTGTACCTGCACCATGTGAGAAAAAGCTATCCTTAGGATTACGGGGTTTTTCACTCATTACAGAATTATCTCCTGTATCTATACCTAATGCAATTGCTGGAGTAGAGTCTGTTATAAGGTTTATCCATAATATTTGTGTAGCTATCAATGGAATAGGCCATTTTAATATAACAGCCATAAGAATAGTTATAACTTCACCAAGGTTGCAAGTAAGCAAGAAGATAATAGTTTTTTTGATATTATCATATATATTTCTTCCTTCTTCAACAGCATAAACTATAGTTGAAAAATTATCATCTACCAATATCATATCACTAGCACCCTTAGCAACATCTGTTCCTGTAATGCCCATAGCAACACCTATATCAGCATATTTTAGAGATGGAGCATCATTAACACCATCGCCGGTCATAGATACAATATTTCCTTGAGCTTTAAAAGCTTTTACAATTTTAACTTTATGTTCTGGCGAGACCCTGGCAAAAACTTTAAATTGATTTATTATATTTGACAATTCTTCATCTGTTAATGCATCTAGTTCAGCTCCGGTAATGCACTGGTCAATACTTTGGGCTATGCCTAATTCTTTTGCAATAGCAAAAGCAGTATTTTTATGATCACCAGTTATCATTATAGGAGTTATACCTGCTGAAATAGCTTGATTAATAGAATCTTTTACCTCAAGCCTAGGAGGGTCAATCATACCTACAATACCTATGATAGTTAAATCCTTCTCCATTTCTTCTGGAGCAATAATATTATCAAGATCCTTATATGCAATAGCTAATACTCTCAATGCATCATCAGACATTTTATTGGACATTGAATAGAGATTGTCGATTATTTCATTGGTTAAAGGTGTAATAATCCCATCGATTATAATAGAATTAGCTTTTTTAATTAAACTATCAATAGCACCTTTGGTATGGACTCTATATTTTCCAGATTCAACATTTAAAGTTGACATTAATTTTCTTTCAGAATCAAATGGGAATTCAGAAAGCCTTTTATAATCATTATTTAAATTACTTTTGTTTATATTGTATTTATCACCTAAAACAATAAGAGCAACTTCTGTTGGATCACCAGTTGAAACGCCATTAGAATATGTTGCATCAGAACATAGAACCAATGATTTTATTAATTCAGCTTCTTCTTTGCTAATACTTAAATCAGAAGGCTCATTAGGAATTGATTTTAACTTATTAAAGGTATAAATCTGCGTTACAGTCATTTTGTTTTGAGTAAGTGTTCCAGTTTTATCTGAACATATAATGTTAACTGACCCAAGTGTTTCAACAGCTGGCAACTTTTTAACTATTGCATTCTTTTTAGACATTCTTGTAACACCTAAGGCAAGAACAATAGCAACTATAGCAGCTAATCCTTCTGGAATTGCAGCAACAGCTAAACTAATGGCTGTTAAAAACATTTCAAATAAATCTCTTTTTTGTAAGATGGAAATAAAAAATATTAAGACACATATACCAATAGCTATAAATCCTAATGATTTACCTAGATGATCGAGTCTCTTTTGTAAAGGCGTCATTGTATCGTTATCTTCATCAAGAATTTTAGCTATCTTACCTATTTCGGTATCCATACCTGTGGCAACAACAAGGCCCTCGCCTCTACCATAAGTAACTATTGTTGACATAAATGCCATGTTTGCTAAATCACCGAGGGGTGTATTATCATCTTGAAATGTTTTGCTGGCATCTTTATCAGAAGGAAGAGATTCACCAGTTAATGCAGATTCTTCAATCTGTAAATTTGCTGATTCTATTAGTCTTATATCTGCAGGAATAAACCTACCAGCATCTAAAATAACGTAATCGCCTACAACCACTTGTTCTGAATTAATTTCAATAATCTCACCATCTCTTTTAACAAGAGTTTTAGGAGAAGTCATTTTCTGGAGTGCTTCAACTGCCTTTTCAGCCTTATATTCTTGGACTACACCTATAATAGCATTCAATAATACAACTAATAGGATGATTATAGTATCAGCATATTCATGTATAAAGAAAGTTATTATGGCAGCAGCTAGCAAAACATATATTAAGACATCTTTAAATTGAGATAATAATAACTTTATAAATGATGTTTTATTACCCATCTCAATCTTGTTATAACCATTTATCTTGAGTCGATTACTGGCCTCATCTTTCGTTAAACCTGTTAAGAGGTTAACGTTTAATTCTTTAACAAGTTCATCTCTTGTTTTTTTAAACCACATATAGTGACTCCCTTCATATTGCAAAATTTTATTAATAATAAGCTTGGTTTGACATAACAAAATAAAACTATTAATATATAATTAATACATTAAAGGATGTGAAAAGGTGATAACAATTAAAAAGCTATTAACAGAATACGGATTTGAGAATAAGCAAATCGATTTATTATCATATTGTGTACTAATTATTCTAATACTATTATCTTGTCTATTAAGTATAATTATCAGCAACTATATTATTACTAAAATTATAAGATTTACTAGTAAAAAAAACAAGTCAAAATGGAATATATATTTTTATGAACGAAATCTATATAAAAGAGTTACCTATGTAATTCCACCTATAATTATTTATAATACTGCAAATAATTTTGGCGAATATGAAACTGTTTTAATTAAATTTGCAACAATATATTTATTATTTATAGTTGCTTTAATCGTTCATAGTTTTTTAGAAGCAATAAATGATATTTATATTAAATACGAAATATCTAAAACAAGGCCAATTAAAGGACTTTTACAGGTTGTTTTAATAAGCATTGATATTGTAATTATTGTAATAGCTATAGCTACTTTATTTAACAAAAGTCCATTAGTTTTATTGAGTGGTGTAGGTGCTGCTGCGGCCGTATTTTCATTTGTTTTTAAAGATATGATTTTAGGTTTTGTTGCAGGAATACAACTAACAGCTAATAATATGTTGCGAATTGGAGATTGGATTGAAGTAACAAAATCAAATGCAGAAGGAGTAGTAATTGATATTTCATTAATTGCAATTAAAATTCAATGCTTTGATAAAGGAGTTGTTACAATACCAGCATACCATTTAGTGTCTGATTCTTTTAAAAACTGGAGACCAATGCTTGAATCTGGGGCAAGGAGACTTAAGAGGTCTATTATAATTGATATTAATAGTATTAAATTTTGTTCAGATGAAGATATAGAGAAATATAAGAAAATTAAATATTTAAAGGACTATATAT
>DUQJ01000126.1 GCA_012837865.1 Clostridiales bacterium
ATAATTTAATATCCGTCATATTGACAATCACATCTTTATTGCTCATCAATTCATCTACTATATCTTCCACAAAAATATTCATCTTCCCTATATTCTCTTGAATATTATTGCAATCATTTTCAATATCGATAAATATGTCTTTTATTTTTTGAACCGCTTTTATTCTTAACCCATCATCAATAATACTTTCAATTTCAATATCTTTTGATATATGGTCATCAATATATACTCCTTTAATTCCTAGCTGGGTAATCTTTTCAATATATTGACTCTCAACCATTAATCCTTTTTCAAAAAGCAATTCACCATTTTTATTATAAATACTTTTACCAAGTAGCATCCCTTTTTGCAAACAAAATGTAGGTATAAATCTCATTTTTATAACCTCTTTCATTTGAAATAATATTGAAAAATATTGCTAAAGGCTGTTTATAGTTTAACTATACACAATTTTCAATAAGATTACAATAGTCTGAAATGCTATATGAGATATTTCTTCAGTATCTTGGTAATTTGTTTTCACATGTCCACAATTTCTACAATGGTTAAATTATTATTTCTAAAATCATCTCTCAGGTTAATATAGCACATCTCTTGCCCCGTCTCCTCTATTAATCTTATTTTTGGCCTCGTGCACGCATCCGGATAATTTTTAACTACGATACCAATTAGTCCATTGCTTAACTTAACACAAGTGCCTAAAGGATATGCAGCAACCTTTTTAACAAAAATAGAAATTAAATCATAATCAAAGTGATAACCTGCACCACCCATTATATATTCCATTGCTTTAGAGGGAAGTACACCCTTTCTGTAAGGCCTATCGGAGGTTACTGCATCATACACATCTGCTATAGCTACAATTCTTGCGAACAAAGATATATCCTTTCCAACTTTTTGACTTGGATATCCTGTCCCATCATATTTTTCATGGTGCTCTAGGATCACTTTTGATGCTTGAATTGGGAGGTTAAATCTAGACCTGATATATTTATACCCTTTCACAGGGTGCTTTTTAATTTTCTCAAATTCATCATCTGTTAGTTTTTCATTTTTATTGAGATATTCTTTAGAAATAAATGTTTTTCCAACATCATGAAGTAATGCACCCATTCCTAAATTATTTAATCCTTCTTTATTTAAATTCAACGCTATTCCCATAACAATAGAAAGAATAGCTACATTAACAGAATGAAAAAATGTGTAATCGTCAAACACTTTAATATCTAGCATATTTACAATTATATCTTTGTTGTTAATTAGCTCATCTACAATATCTTCTATAAGTATATTTAATGATTCTATCTTTTCTTTCATTTGACCAGTATCGTTTTCTGCCTCCATAAATATATCTTTTATTTTCTGGACAGTATTTAATCTTAGTTCATCATCAATAATATTTTCAATTTCAATACCTTTTGATATCTCATCATCAATATATATTCCTTTAATGTCTAAATCAATAACTTTATCTATGTATTGTTGCTTAAGTTTTAAACCTTCTTTTAATAACAAAGTCCCATTACTATTATAAATACTTTTTCCAAGTAGCATACCTTCTTGTAAAAAAAATGTTGGTATAAAACGCATTCCATATAACCTCTTTCTATTTAAAGCTTTATGCAAAAATATTGTTAATAATTAAGTATCTAATTACTATACTTAATTATTAACAATATTACAAGCATCTATAGACGGGTTTCTTTACTCACTATTTTTCATTGTACTAGTCCATTGATTATTGGTGGCCGTCTTTTCTTGTTCTTCCGTCATATACCCTTTATAACCAGCAACTGAAACCCATTTATTATCCCTAGCTGTTTTTTCCTCTTCATGCTCTAACAATTCATTATCTTTTTCTTTGTGTCCCATAAGCTAAGCCTCCTTTCTAGTTCTTCTTATTTTCCCCAAACAATTAAATTTCATACAATAGGTTAAAGATTTTGCCAAATCCAAAACAAGGTATATATATACTCGACTCAGCATCTCTTGCATAGAGCGCAAAGGATGCTTCGCTGAGTATATATATACCTTGTTTTTATGGGATTCTACGCCCAATTATTAGTAATTTCTAATGAGTATAAGGATTTTCTTTCAAAAGAAAAGCAGGGAACCTTTGCAAGAACCCCTTGCCTTAAATTACAAAGATGTCTTCCATAATCCATGAAGGTTACAATATTCATATACATCTACGTCAGATCTATCACAGAATACTGCTTTTGGCTCATCGCCAGGTGAAAGGTTAATTCTTTCAATACCATCATCTGTTACAAGTACAATCCATTCAATATAGTGAGCATCTACCATTGGATGTTCATCAGCTCCGACAACTACATTGATTTTTCCATCTTCCCTTGTTGCTACAGGAACATGCTTTTCTTGTGATGCGTCAGTAGTACCTGCTTCAAGCTTTACCATTGGCTCACCACAGCAAATAATCTCTATCCCAGTATCTTTAATATGTTCTACTATATTACCACATACTTCACATCTTAAAAATTTAACTGTTGACCTCATATTATTACCACCTTTCACAATTTAATATATATCACATTCTACAATTCTATTTATATCATATAATCAATAAATAGTCTTAGTAATTTCTGGCATTGATTTGGAAAAATGCTTGTGGATGCTGACATGCTGGGCATATTGCCAATGCTTTCTTACCCGTGTGTAAATATCCACAGTTATCGCATTTCCACTCTTTTTCTTCATCCTTTGCAAAAACTTTTTCTTCTTTTAAGTTTTTCAGTAAAGCTAAATATCTTTCTTCATGTGCTTTTTCTACTTTAGCAACCAGTTCAAATGCAGTTGCAATTTTTGCAAAACCTTCTTCTTTAGCTGTTTCTGCAAACCCTGCATACATTTCTGTCCACTCATAATGCTCCCCATCAGCAGCATCTTGAAGATTTACTTCTGTTGTTGGAATACCATCCTTTAATAACTTAAACCAAAGCTTTGCATGTTCTTTTTCATTTCTTGCTGTTTCTTCAAAAAAGTCTGCAATTTGGTTGTATCCTTCTTTCTTCGCTTTGGAGGCATAGTATGTATACTTATTTCTAGCCTGCGACTCACCTGAAAATGCTTCCATTAAATTAGCTTCTGTTTTTGTTCCTTTTAAACTCATAATAAAATTCCTCCTTTATATTTTCCCCATACTAAATGGGTATATAGTAATAACCATATACCCATTATAAATCAAAACACTTTATTTATCAACATTTTAATATATTCTTATGCAAATATACAGATTTAGTGATGTTATCTATTATCAATCTTCACATATTCTCTCTCATCTGCAACATTTTTATACGCTGGCCTAATAATTCTTCCTCCGCTTATTAGCTCCTCTACTCTATGAGCACACCATCCACTTATACGAGCAATTGCAAAAATTGGTGTGTGCAATTCATTAGGAATATTAAGCATGTTATAGACAAATCCAGAATAAAAGTCTACGTTTGAACATATTTTTTTATCTACATTTTTTATACGGTAAAAGATATCTGGC
>DUQJ01000127.1 GCA_012837865.1 Clostridiales bacterium
ATAATAATTATATAGAAAAAACAATATTTTTAGATGATATTAATAATAATGATTACAAAATTCCTGAGATTAACTATGCTAGCAATTTAACTTTAAATGCTTTATCAGCAAGCTTAGTTGATGCTAGCAATGGCAGAGTTCTTTATGATAAAGATGGTTATAAACAAATGGCTATGGCAAGTACTACTAAAATAATGACGTGTATCTTGGCTTTAGAAAGATGTAAATTAGATGAGAAAGTTATAATTTCATCATATGCAGCTTCAATGCCTGATGTACAGTTAAATGCTAAAAAGGGTGATGAGTTTTATCTAAAAGATTTATTATATTCATTGATGTTAGAGAGCCATAATGATATTGCAGTAGCTATTGCAGAACACATAGGGGGTTCAGCAGAGGGGTTTGCTAAATTGATGAATGAAAAGGCTAAAGAATTAGGATGTGAAAATACGAATTTTGTAACTGCAAATGGCTTAGATTCACCAGAACATTACACTACAGCTGTAGAATTAGCAAAAATTACATCTTATGCAATTCAGAGCAAGGATTTTCTTAATATTATTAAAACACCTTCATGGAGTTTCAATGAAATTAAGAAAGGCAAATCATATTTAGTTAGTAATAAAGATAAATTTCTTTATTTATATGATGGTGCAATAGGTGTTAAAACAGGATATACGAATAATGCAGGATATTGTTTTGTTGGAGCTGTTAATAAAAATGGTAAAACATTTGTTTCAACAGTTTTAGGAAGTGGATGGCCACCAAATAGAAATCTAAAATGGAAGGATAGCAGTATTCTAATGGATTATGGAATGGAAAATTTCAATATAAAAGAAATTTTTAATTTTGGTAAAACATTTGAGCCTATTATTGTTCAAAAAGGTCAAAAGAAATATATGCATTTATTTCATTATGACCAGATTACAACTTTAATTAGTGACAAAGAAATGGTTACTATTGTATATAAATTACCTTCTTCCTTGGAGGCGCCAATTAAAGCTAATACTTTAGTCGGATATGCAGATTACTATATTAATGATACACTTATAAAAGGAACGCCTATATTAACAGTATATGATATAGAAAAAGTCGATTTTAAATTTTATTTTAATGATATTATTAAGATTTGGACATTCAATAAATAATTAATTTATACACTATATAAATAGACCTATTTACTTGTAAAAAAGCTGAAATTAATATAAGATTATACTTAGAATAGTTTTAATACTTTTTGTAAACAATGTTAATCAAAATACTACTAGGAGGTTATATTTATGTCAAAGAAATTAACGGATAAAGTTACTTGGGTAGGTAAGGTAGATTGGGAGTTGAAAAGTTTTCATGGTGATGAATATTCTACAAATAAGGGTTCCTCTTATAATTCATATTTAATTAAAGATAAAAAGAATGTGTTAATAGATACAGTTTGGTTGCCATATGATAAGGAATTTGTAAGTAAGTTAAAAGATGAAATAGATTTAAAAGAAATTGATTATATAATTATACAGCATAGCGAAGTAGACCACAGTGGTGCATTAGTTGAACTTATGAGAGAGATACCTGATACTCCTATCTATTGTACTGCTAATGGTGCTAAAATACTTAAAGGTCATTATCATCAAGACTGGAACTTTGTGACAGTTAAAACAGGAGATTCACTTGATATTGGTGAAAGTAAACTAGTATTTGTTGAGGCACCGATGTTACACTGGCCAGACACTATGTTTACCTACATGACTGGAGAAAACATTTTATTTAGTAACGATGCTTTTGGACAACATTATGCAACTGAATCTTTATATAATGAAAATGTTGATAATGCAGAGCTATACGCTGAAGCTATTAAATATTATGCAAATATTTTAACTCCTTTTAATCGTTTTGTTACAAGAAAAATAGAAGAAGTATTAGCTTTAAATTTACCAGTTGATTTAATATGCCCTAGTCATGGAGTTATTTGGCGAGATAATCCAACACAAATTGTTGAACAATATATGAAATGGGCTGCAGATTATCAAGAAAATCAAATAACAATTGTTTATGATACAATGTGGAATGCTACAAGGATAATGGCAGAATCAATTGCTGCTGGTATTAATGCTGTAGATAAAGAAGTTACTGTTAAACTGCTTAATGCTTCTAAAGAAGATAAGAATGATATAATAACCGAAATATTTAAATCAAAGGCCATATTAATTGGATCTCCTACGATAAATAATTGCTACTTACATTCAATTGGTGGATTAATTGAGATGTTAAGAGGATTAAAATTTAAAAACAAAAAAGCTCTTGCTTTTGGAAGTTACGGTTGGAGTGGAGAATCAGTAAAACAATTATCTGCTGATATAGAAAAATGTGGTTTTGACCTTATGAATGAAGGAATAAGAACGCTTTGGGTACCTGATCAAGATGAAATAAATAAATTAAAAACATTTGGACAAGATATAATAAAGTTAATGTAATTTTATGTAGAATAAGGTATAATGTATTTACCTTGATATAAAGTTAACGAAAGAATAAAAACAAATGTTATAAATTTATTTTTATATAAACAACTAGCATATAAATTTCATTGCCAACTTTAAAGTTTAAAAGATAATCTAATGTGACTTTCTTTTAAAACAGATTGACTAGAGGTGAAGTCTTGACTATAGGAAGTATTGAATTTGTTTTGGTTTTATTAATTATACAATTAAATTTAATATTAAT
>DUQJ01000128.1 GCA_012837865.1 Clostridiales bacterium
AACTTTACCAAATGCTGCATATGATCCGTCAAGATGTGGAGAATCTTTGTGCATAATAAAAAATTGTGAACCAGCAGAGTCAGGCATTTGAGATCTAGCCATTGATAGTACTCCAGCTGTATGTGTCAATTTGTTATCAAAATTGTTATATGAGAACTCACCTTTTATTGAGTATCCTGGTCCGCCCATACCATTTCCGTCAGGGCATCCACCTTGAATCATAAAGCCTCTAATAACTCTGTGGAAAGTAAGCTTATTATAATAACCTTTATTAATTAAAGAAATAAAGTTATTAACTGTATTTGGTGCAATATCTGGATATAATTCAGCTTTTATAATATCACCATTTTGCATCTCAATTGTAACTATTGGATTGTTTTTATCTGACATAATTTAAAATCCTCTCTAAAATAATATTAACAGTTTCCTATTGGTAACCGATTAGGTTTGAATATAACATAGCAAATCTTACTAGTCAAGCATAAAATAAGCCAGACTAAAGATTAGTATTAGAAATCGATATTGTATAATGTAGTAGACATAATGTATAATACAGTTAAATGAAATGCATACAAACCTTTTAAATAAGGTGTGTAATAAAGAAGGAGGAAATATGGATTCTAATAAAATTATAGCAAAGAAAAAAGTAGTTACAATAATTGAAAATACTAAACTATCAGATGACGTATTTAGTATGTGGATTGAGGATGATGAAATTGCATCTCTTGTAAAAGCTGGTCAATTTGTTTCGCTTTTTTGTAATGATCCTACATATATGCTTCCAAGACCTATTAGCGTGTGCGAGGTTAGTGATGATAAAAAAAAGATTAGACTTGTATATAAAGTACTAGGTAAAGGAACAAAAGAATTTTCATTATTAAAAGAAAATGATACAATAGCTATAATGGGGCCATTAGGCAATGGCTTTATACTTGAAAATAAAAAGACTATTTTAATTGGTGGTGGGGTAGGAATACCTCCATTATTAGAATTAGCAAGAAATTTAGATACGGAAATACTTGTAGTACTTGGTTATAGGGATAATCAAACCTTCTTAGCAGATGATTTTAAAAAATATGGTAAAGTTTATATTGCAACAGAAGATGGTTCTGTAGGAAACAAGGGTAATGTTATTGATGCTATCAAAAACAATAATATTACTGGTGATATAATTTATTCATGTGGACCAAGTCCAATGCTTAGGGCTGTAAAGGAATATGGTAAATCCAATAATATACCTACTCAAATATCCTTAGAAGAACGTATGGCATGCGGTGTGGGAGCCTGTATAGGATGTGTGTGTAAAACTAATGAAGTAGATAAACATAGTAATGTTAAAAATAAAAGAGTATGTAAAGATGGTCCAGTATTTTGGGCAGAGGAGGTGTCTTTGTGAATTTAAAAGTAAAACTTGCAGGCATTGAATTTAAAAACTCTGTAACAACAGCTTCTGGTACATTTGGTTCAGGAGTTGAATACAGTGATTATCTTGATTTATCTTCACTAGGTGCCGTTACAACAAAAGGGGTATCAAACATCCCTTGGATAGGAAATGCGACACCAAGAGTTGCAGAAGTAAAATCTGGCATGTTAAATGCTATTGGACTTCAAAATCCAGGCATGGAAGTGTTTATTGAAAGGGATATACCATTTCTTAATCAATATGACACTAAAATAATAGTAAATGTATGTGGGAAATCAGTGCAGGATTATTGTGATGTTGTTGAGAGATTATCTGATTGTGATGTAGATTTACTAGAAATAAATATATCCTGCCCCAATGTATCAGAAGGTGGGATAGCTTTTGGACAAGACCCTAAAGCAGTAGAAGAAATTACAAAGCAATTAAAAAGACTTGCTAAACAACCGATAATGATGAAGTTAAGTCCTAATGTTGCTGATATTA
>DUQJ01000129.1 GCA_012837865.1 Clostridiales bacterium
AAATAAAGACAAAGTAAAACCTTATTGGTTGATTGCAATATTAACATTAAGCACAATTTCAACTATACTATATATAGGAATCTTAGATTCTTATAGCTTGTTTTCAACTAATTTGCAATTTACAATATTTGCATCTATATGTGCTATACAATTACTTGTTGGATTGCACTTCTATAAAAATATACAAGAGATATTAATATATTATTATGTCTCTATAATGTCATATGCTACAATCTTATTTGTAAATTACACAGTTGGAACAAATGGTGGAATTGTATTTGTTTTATTGTTTTTATTAATCGTTGAAAGATTGTTTAAGATAAAAGAACATAAAGAATTAATAACATTGTTATTAATTATTGATACAATAATGTGCTTTGGTATATACGGAAATAGATTTCTTGTATTTATAAAAGTTTTACAACTAGTAACGATAGCTTATCTTTTGTTTTATAATAATTATAAAAAAGATTATAAGAAGAACAATTTCATTAAAACTAGTTTTGTAGTAATAATTTTAATTAATGTATCTACATTACCATGGAATATATGTAAAATAATGGATTGTAAAATCAAATCTGTACATTTAAATACAATAACACATTTACTTTTGACAATTACTTTTATTAGCTTTTTATTAATGGGACTATTTAAAAAGTGGGATAAAAACTTTGACTTATTATCTAATAAAAAAGACTTAGATGATGATAAAACAATTATGCCTATATATTATTTTTTCTCAAGCTTTATTTACTTTATGGGATTGATCTATTTAAGAACTATAGATAGTAATATCGGGAGATTTATAATTTTATTAACTACCTTATCTATAGCTTTGATTCAATCAGCAAAATTAATTTTAAATTCAAAGAAGAATAATAATTCTATATCAGGATTATTAGGCTTTTGGATTGGAACGAAATATTTAATGTTTTTATGGACTGCTTTATCAGCATTTACGGATTCACATGTTCATACCATGTATTATACTTTAACAGGATTATTAATCGCACTTATAGCAATATATATAGGCTTTATACTTAAATTTAAGAGTTTAAGGCTTTATGGTCTTGTATTAACAATATTAATGGTAGTTAAATTTATATTAATTGACTTAATTGGTAATAATTCTATTACTAGGGTTATTTCACTTGTTATAGGTGGAGTGATTTGCTTTGGTATTAGTGTACTATATAATCAACTTAACACTGAGATTAAGGAAAGCGAACAGGAAACTAAGAAGGGGTAGCAGTAGATATGAATACCATAATAAATATTATTAAAGGCGTACTAATTGGGCTTGCCAATATAATACCAGGTGTAAGTGGTGGAACTATAGCAGTGACTATGGGAGTGTATGACATTATAATATCAGCAATAAATGATATTAGAAAAAACTTCCTAAAAAGTGTAAAGATTTTAATGCCATTTGTTATAGGAGCTGTTTTAGGCATTGGAGCATTATCATTTGTAGTGAAATATACATTAGATAAATACCCGCTTCAAACATCTAGTTTATTTATAGGCTTTATAATAGGTGGAGTGCCTTTATTAATTAAGAAAACTAAAGGAAAAGAATCAAAGATAATTAAAATAATATTATTTCTTATATTTTTCGCTTTAGTAGTAATAATATCTTTTATGGGCGGAAATGGAAAAACGACTACAGATATTACTATAAATTCATTATCTATAATACAATTACTTTTAATTGGAATAGTAGCATCAGCGGCTATGGTAATACCAGGTATAAGTGGTTCCTTACTTATGATGACATTAGGCTTCTACGGAATTATAATAAGTAATATTAGTAACTTTATTAGAGCAATTATAAAGCTGGATTTATCATTAGTTTCACATAGTTTTTTAGTCTTATTACCATTTGGATTTGGAATTTTAATAGGTATAGGATTAATAGCTAAATTAATTGCTGCTTTATTTAAAAAGATACCTCAATTAACTTATGCAGCTATACTGGGCTTAGTCTTGGCTTCGCCTATACCGATAATGAATAAGATGGTTTCAGTTAATTTTGATGCAATGAGTATAATAGTAGCAATAATTACATTTGCAATAGGCTTTGTTATCGCATTTAAATTAGGTGAAGAATAATAGCAGTTCATTAGGAAAGAAGGCATATGAAATGAAAAGGAATCTATATAAGAATTTTATTATAATGATATTAATGATTACATTTCTATCAGCATGTTCTAAAGAAAATGATAATCAAATATCTGATGATAAAGAATATTACCCCATAGAAGAGAAAATTTTAGATATTGATGATAATTTAAATGATGATGTAATATTGGTCGAGGAAGAGCTAGAGGAAGATGATGATATGCAGGTTTATTCTACTAACTATAAGGCTGGAGATAATGAAGTGTATATAGAGGTATTTAAATCTAAAAGAATTTTAAAACTTTATAAAGGCAGTGAATTAATAAATGAATATAAGATCGGCTTAGGTTCAAGTCCTGAAGGTCATAAAGTTAAAGAAGGTGATGGCAAGACACCAGAGGGTGAGTATTATGTATGTGTTAAAAACCCTAACAGTAGGTTTTATTTATCATTAGGTCTTTCATATCCCAATATTAAAGATGCAAGTAAAGGGTTAGAAGATGGATTAATATCAAATGAAGAGTTTGAACAAATAGAAAGGGCTATAAATAACAAATCAATTCCTTCTTGGTATACATCTTTGGGTGGTGAAATAATGATACATGGACATGGTAGTGATAGAGACTGGACAGCTGGATGTGTGGCCCTTGATGATAATGTAATGGATGTCTTATGGGAATACTGTAAAGAGGGTAGCAAAGTGTTTATTTACAAATAAGTTGGAGGTTATTATGAAAAAAAACAGACTGGTTATTATTAGTTTTATGTTTATATTTTTGATAGCTTGTAAAAAACCTAATCATAATGTAAATGAAAATATTAATCATAATTTGGAAGAAATAAAAGAGTATAATAATGAATTAGATGAAACAAATGAAATAAGTAATAATGAGCCATATGAATCAAATAATATAAGCTCCAATGTTGAAGAGGTTGAAATATTAAATAAAAGTGAAATGAATATTAATGATAGGTATAATCCACCACAAGGATACACGAGGGTAGAATTAGAAGAAGATAGTTTCGGCTCATTTTTAAGGAATCAACAACTAAAGCCTTATGGAGAACTAGTTGAGTATTATGATGGTAGATTTAAGAACTCTCAAGGAAGAGTTTATGACAGTGTATTTGACATAAATATTGGGGATAGGGACCTTCATCAATGTGCTGATGCAATAATGTTACTTAGAGCAGAATATTTATATTCACAAGAACGATATGATGATATTAGTTTTCATTTTGTTTCAGGATTTAATGCTGAATATAGTAAATGGAGGCAGGGGAATAGAATCAAAGTAGATGGTAATGATGTGAAGTTCTATAAAGCAACTGAAGCAGATAATTCATATAAAACATTTAGAAAATATATGGAGATAGTTATGGCATATGCAAGCACTTTATCGCTTGAAAAAGAACTTGTATCAGTAGATGTAAATGATATACAGATAGGTGATGTGTTTATTAAGGGAGGAAGTCCAGGGCATGCAATAATTGTAGTTGATCTTGCCAAAAACGAAGAAGGTGAATCTATATTTATCTTGGCTCAGTCTTATATGCCAGCACAGCAAACACAGATACTTATTAATGCTAAAGATAAAAATATAAGTCCTTGGTACTCTTTAAAAGACGAAACAAAATTGGATACACCTGAATGGGATTTCAATTTAGATAAATTAAAAAGATTTGAATAGGAGGATAATTATATTAATAACAAAAGAATACAATTAATACTTGCTATGATAATTTTTGGAAGTATTGGAATTGTCGTAACATTTATAAATATGTCTAGCACTGGGATAGTATTAATGAGAACGATAATAGGAAGTTTGTTTTTAATTTTAATATTACTAATTACAAGGAAAACAATTAATTGGAAGAACATAATTAAAAACCGCTATTTACTTATAGTATCAGGTGCTTTACTTGGTGGTAGTTGGGCTTTATTATTCGAATCATATAACTACACAAGTGTTAGTATAGCAATATTATTATATTATACTGCTCCAATTATAGTTTTTATAATTTCAATATTTTTGTTTAAAGAAAAGTTAAATAAAAATAAAATATTAGGAATGCTTGCAGTTATTATCGGAATGATAATTATAAATGGAGTATCTAGGGGTGAAGGGAATGATAAACTAGGAATAATCTTTGCGCTAGGTTCTGCTGTATTATACTCAATGATTATTATTTTAAATAAATTTCTCAAAGGCTTATCTGGACTAGAAATAACAATTTCGCAATTAATTATTGCAGGAATAATTATGTTTATTTATGTAATTATTAAAAATGATAAAATATTTATTGATTTAAATAAAAATGATATTATACTAGTAGTAGTTATAGGAGTTATACATACTGGAATAGCTTGTTATTTTTATTTTGATGCTATTCAAAAATTACCAGGACAAACAATAGCCATATTATCATATATAGACCCCCTATCTGCATTAATTTTTGCCGCAATATTCTTAAGTGAGAGAATGACAATTCCACAAATGATTGGTGCTTTATTAATAATTGGAGGTAATTTAATAGGTCAGGTTGAGAGAAAGGTTAAATTATAATTAATTTAATAATCAAAAAAATAGTTGACCTTTCAAAGATTTCATAGTACACTTTACTCATTAAAAGCATTAATGCTTTAAAGCGGTAAAGAACACTTAGACGAAAGGAAGATGTTATTATGAAAAGTAAATTATTAAGTATTTTAATTATAGTTATTATGTCATTAACAGGATGTGGAAATAAGAAGTCTACATATAGCACTGACAAACCATTTAAAATAGGAGTTAGTCAATTTGTAAAACATGGTGCCTTAGATGCAGCTTATGAAGGATTTATTGATGCTTTAAAAGATGCAGGCTATGAAGATGGCAAAAATATAGTTATTGATTATCAAAACTCACAAGGTGATATGTCAATCACTAATACAATTGCAACTAAATTAGTAAATGATAATAATGATTTAATATTAGCAATTGCTACACCATCAAGTCAGGCAGTAGCTAATGCAACAAATACAATTCCAATATTAGTGACTGCTGTTACAGATCCAGCAGAAGCAGGTATAGTAGAAACAAATGAAAAACCTAATGGAAATGTATCAGGAACATCAGATTTAAATCCAATTGATAAACAGATTCAGCTTTTAGTAGATTTAGTGCCTCATGCTAAAAAAGTAGCAGTTTTATATTGCTCATCAGAAGTGAATTCTAAAATTCAATCCGATATAGCGATAGAAGTAGCAAAAACTCATGGTATTGATGCATTTGAAGCTACAGTATCTAATTCAAATGATATAGAGCAAGTAGTTCAATCATTAGTAGGAAAAGTAGATGCAATCTATGCACCAACGGATAATATAATTGCAGCAGGAATGCCAACAGTTGCTATGGTTGCAAATGCCAATAATATACCAGTTATTTGTGGTGAAGAAAGCATGGTTGATGAAGGCGGATTAGCGACATATGGTATTAACTACTATAAATTAGGTAGAATGACTGGAGAGCAGGCTGTTAAGATTATAGAAGGTAAAGCTAAAACAGCAGATATGCCGATAGAGTATTTACCAGACAAAGACTTTCAATTAAAAATAAATGAAGATGTAGCTAAACAAATTGG
>DUQJ01000130.1 GCA_012837865.1 Clostridiales bacterium
ACAAACGATACAGCTGTTGAATACACAAGTAATTGAGTAAAGAAAGTTACCTCTTCCTCTTCCCTAATGTAAAGTGGGAGTATATAAGGTGCTGGTAGCAAAATAAATGCGTAAAAAGCAGTAGTAAAGAGTGGATCTAAATCATGGATTAAATATTTAATAGCAAATAGCGCTAATGTACCAATTCCCAAAACTAATATAATACGCGTTATGATATATACTGCAGTCTCCCGCAAATGTGTACGACGAAAAACCATCGTATATCCAATCACAATCAATATCAAGGGCGATGTCAGTGGCTTAAGAAATTCAACCACAACCATTATACTTTGCCCAAAGATATTCCCATCCATCCAATGCCTAATTCCAAGGAGATTAGCTATTACTCCTAAGATTATTGCAATGATAGTAGGGGTTTTTATAAAGTGCGTAATTGTTTCTTTAAGGCTAAAGGATTTTTCCTTAGATTTTGAAATAAGCAACACATAGAAAAACCATATAAATAATTCATGTCCAAAAGCTATAAGCATAATAACTTGAAGTTTATCCATGCCCCAAATGGCACCAAATAAGCCAACTCCTATCATTCCAAATTCAAATCCAGTCATATAGCCTTTTGTGTAAAATCTTTTAAAAGTATTTGGAAACATTCTGTGTAGGCCATATCCAATACCATAGAGTATGCAACAATACACGAATACGATTGTAAAAAGTAATAGGTATGATACCTGCAAAGTCATAGACGAAAAAGCATCAAACAAGACTGCAGGTAGTGCAATCTTTATAATCAATATTTTTAGCTCATTAATAAATGCATCTGATAATATTTTTTTCTGTTTAGCGAAGAAACCAATTCCAAGCAATATGAAAACTGGCAATAATCTTCTGATTAATTCCTGCATTGAGCATACCTCATCTTCTTTATAATTTTAGTCTTCCACTTAACGAACAAAAAAACTTTCATTCTTTACTTAGAATTCATTTGCCTCTGTTTATATTCCTCTTGCAAAATCTTATAATCTTATTCTTCTATTTACTTTATTGATTTCTGATGGAAGATTTTTAATAAGCCTATCAATTAATTCTTTATCAACATTTAACATTTTCATTATTCTTTCAGCATATATAAATGTCGTGTTATTACCTAATAGTTTTTCATAGTAATTAGTACTTATAGAATCAGCCAAATGCATAATTCTAACCTCATTCAAATAACTCTCTGCAAGTAGCGGCGTGTGATGAAATCCAATAACTTCTGCTATTTCATCAGGTAAGTTCCATTCTTTGCATATCCACATACCAATTTCTGAGTGTGTTATTCCACTTAATACAATTTTCTCTGCAACAATTTGATGTGTTCCCTTTAGCTGCAAAGCATGTATCTTATCTAAATAATCAGGCAAACATATATCTAAGGCAGTTATACCAATATCGTGGATCAATCCAAGTGTAAACATTTTGTCTTTATCACACAATCCAGTTTCATCTGCAATCATATAAGCGGCAATAGATGTTCCGATACAATGTCTCCAATACTTCTTATTATTAAAAAGCTTTGCCCTCCCTTTACTATCTGGCAACATTAACCTTGTAATATATGATATTGCTATGATTTTTGTATTTTTAGTTCCTAAAAGAATTAATGCTTCTTTTATTGTCTTAATTTCACGATTTAATTTAGAGTTATAATTCAATGCTTGTAATAACATAGTTTCTAATAGAGGAAGTCGTAAAAAGTTCTCAGCACATTGGTTTATATCATATTCAAAAGGTTCTAAAAGCATTTTTAATATTTCGCCAAAGTCTTTTGGTATATCAGGTAAGTTTCCTGATTCTTTAATTTGTTTAATTATTTTATACTCATCCATATTTCATCTCCCGGAAATCCTCTGTTAACAGTGAAAAGTTTTTTCACATAAAACTCCAAATACAATAATCATACTTTCTTTATATCTAATATCAATTAACTTCTTTTAATAAACTTTCGACAAATATACTTATGAATTTTAAGCCGATTACAATTATAATTCAAGTTACACACTCGAATAATGTTATTTTATCACATTGTTCCAT
>DUQJ01000010.1 GCA_012837865.1 Clostridiales bacterium
GCTTCATTTATATCATACCCTAAGCATACTTCATCAAAGTTGTTTGCTCTTAATATAGGATCTTGTTCCCTTACAGGTACTTTTTTCAAAACATTCATTTATTTATCCTTCTTATTGCTATTTTTTAGTACATGAACTTCCTTTATGATGATGTGTATCGCCTTCTGATGCCCTTAATCTTTTACGTCCTTCTCTTGATTTAAACATCTTTTGTCTATTCATAGCTTCATCAAAATTAACTAAATGACCATCAAATTCAGGGCCATCTACACAAGCAAATTTTATCTCATCACCAATTGTTAATCTACACGCTCCACACATACCAGTTCCATCAACCATAACCGGATTCATGCTTACCGTTGTTTTAATCCCTAATTCTTTAGTTAATATACATACAAACTTCATCATAATCATAGGTCCAATTGCAATTATATGGTCATATGTTTTGTTTTTATTATTTATTAAATCTTTTAAGCAATCATTTACATTCCCTTTAAATCCGTATGTACCATCATCAGTAGAAACATAAACATTCTTTGCAACTGTTTTCATTTTGTCTTCTAATATTATATAATCCTTTGATCTTGATCCAATTATACAATCGACATCAATACCTTCTTGTTTCATCCATTTGATCTGTGGATATATAGGTGCTGTTCCAACTCCACCAGCTATAAACAATATTTTCTTTTTAAGTAATTCTTCTTTCGGCATATCAATAAATTCTGATGCACATCCTAGTGGTCCTGTAAAGTCTTGAAAAGCATCTCCCACTTCATATTCTGCCATTTTTATAGTTGATTCTCCAATTGCTTGAAATACAATTGTTACAGTTTCTTCTTCTCTATCATAGTCACATATTGTCAAGGGAATTCTTTCACCTTTTTCATCCATCTTCACTATTACAAATTGACCTGGATTACATGATTTAGATACTCTTGGTGCTTTAATGTCTAAAAGAAAAATTTTATTTGCCAATGTTTCTTTTTTTGTTATTATATATGGAAATTTCCCTTCCACCTTAAATACACTCCCTTTTCATCTAACTTGTTTCATATAATTATATGAGATTAAATATAATATATCAAGCTTTATTTAACTATAGGGATTTCTATAACTTTTATAAAAATATAAGAGCCCCTATTTAGGAGACTCTTATATTATGCTTATTATCTTCCAGTTGTACCTGTTCCATTTCCATTGGATGTGCCGGTTCCATTTCCATTGGATGTGCCGGTTCCTGTTCCATTGGTTGTGCCGGTTCCATTTCCATTGGTTGTGCCGGTTCCTGTTCCATTGGATGTGCCGGTTCCTGTTCCATTATTTGTTCCATTGTTTGTTCCATTTCCTATTCCGTTATTTGTTCCATTATTCGTCCCATTATTCGTTCCGTTATTTGTTCCATTTCCTATTCCGTTATTTGTTCCATTGTTAGTGCCATTGGGTTTAACATCATTATTATAAGGTCCACAAGCTGTAAAAGTAAACATAACTAATAACAACGCTATCATTAATACGGCTTTCTTTTTCATATGATACTCCTCCTATTAAAAAAATAATTTTACTCAGTTAGTATCTCACATTAATGATATTTATATTCTATGGATTTTTATATTATATGGTGTCATTTAATGATTTTTGAAATGGACTTAAAAGTTTCTGTTCCTGCTTTTCTAGTTAATTCAAATAAAACAGATTCATACGATGTAATAGTTACACCTTCGCTTATCATTCTTTGAATAGCTGTAATAGTATCTTCAGTTTTGCGTGATCCAATACAATCTTTAATTAAAATAACATTATAATCATTAGCTAATAGATCAATTACTGTTTGTTGTACACATATATGAGATTCAATTCCACATATTATTATATTTTTTTTATTCATTTTTTTTATTTGTCTTTTAATCTCTTCATTATCATAGCAACTAAATTCTACCTTATCATAATAGGTAAATTCCCCGTTAAACTCTTCTTGTAATTCATTAACTGTCATTCCAAGTCCTCTAGTATATTGTTGCGTTACTATTGTTGGTACATCTAAAACATTAAATCCTTTTATTAAATTTTTAGTGTTTTTTATTAATTCTTCTTGATTAAACATAGCAGGTAATAATCTTTCTTGAAAATCTATTACTAATGCCATAGTTTCGTTTAATAATATTCTCATTATTTTTCTCCTTATCTTTATATATAAGTCATTTTAACTTAAGAACTACTTTTAGTAAAGTAACCTAAAGAATGTCCGCTCATATAATATAATATATAAAGTAATTTAAATCTTTTTCAAAGAAATAAATTACATTAATATGGAGGAGAACTTATGTCGTTATTAAAAATAGATAATATTAGTTACTCCTACCATAATCTTGAAGGCGAAACTCATGCATTGGCTAATGTTTCTTTCGAGGTGTTGGATGGAGAATTTCTTGCCATAGTTGGTCCTAGTGGATGTGGTAAATCTACATTACTTTCTTTAATTGCCGGGTTATTTGAGCCAAGTAATGGTTTTATATATATTAATGATAAAAATATAAAAACTTCAGGAAAAAACATAGGATATATGCTACAAAAAGACCATTTATTAGAATGGAGAGATACTTATAAAAATGTCACTCTCGGACTTGAAATACAAAATAAGTTACACGAGAATAGTTATATGCAGATTAATGAATTATTAAACACATATGGATTAATTTCTTTTAAAAATTCATATCCTTCTGAATTATCAGGTGGCATGAGACAAAGAGCTGCTCTTATAAGAACGCTTTTGTTAGAGCCTGATATACTGTTATTAGATGAACCTTTTTCAGCTCTAGATTATCAAACTCGATTAGAAGTTTCAGATGATATATGGAGTATTATAAAAAAAGAAAAGAAAACAGCGATTTTAATAACCCATGACATAGCAGAAGCGATAAGTATGGCAGATAGAATAATTGTTTTAACAGATAGACCTGGATCAGTTAAATCAGTTTTTGAAATAAGTCTTAATATAAAAAATAAAACTCCTTTTAATTCAAGAATCGCACCAGAGTTTAGTAATTATTTTAATTTAATATGGAAGGAGTTAAATAATAATGAGCAGAAAGTATAGGAAAGTTAAACATTCCAGTGCAAATGTTTCTGCTACCCAAAAAGCTTATGTAAAGCATCATATAAATAGGATGCGTAAAATACGTATTACTCAATTTTTAATATTAATTAGCTTTTTCTTATTATGGGAAATAACTACAAGGTTAAAGGTTATTGATCCTTTTATTTTTTCTAGTCCATCTCGGGTATTAAAGACCTTTATCCAGATGATGGTAGATGGGCAGCTCTTTTTCCATGTAGGAATTACATTACTCGAAACATTTGCAAGTTTTATTATTGTCATTGTTCTTGGCATATTCATCGCGGTAATACTTTGGTGGAATGATAATATTGCACAAATATTTGATCCTTATCTAGTTATATTAAATGCTTTGCCAAAGTCAGCTCTTGCTCCTGTATTTATTGTATGGCTTGGTAATAATATGAAGACAATTATTGTAGCTGCTGTATCTGTAGCTCTCTTTGGTACAATTATCAACTTGTATACAGATTTTATCAATGTTGAAGAGGATAAAATCAAGTTAATTAAAACTTTAGGTGGTTCAAAAGCAGATGTGCTTTTTAAGGTAATCATTCCTTCAAATATACCTTCTATTATTAGCGTTATGAAAATTAATATAGGTCTTTCATTGGTTGGTGTTATTATCGGTGAATTCCTGGCTGCAAAATCCGGACTAGGATATCTAATTGTATATGGAAGTCAAGTGTTTAAACTAGATCTTGTGATGACTTCAATTGTTATTTTATGTGTTGTTGCCACAGGATTATATAAGGTTTTATCTGTGATTGAGAAAAAATATAAGTAGCTATTGTAGACTTTTATTATTTCGGTACAGAAAATATTCTTCCATTTATCCAACTGTTTTTTACTACTGTTACTTTTATTCTTGAATCGCCTTAAAATTAACACCTGAATTGCTATGATAAGTAACTACACTAAATAATTTAGTGGCTTGTACATTTCCTTTTTGGATAGTAACCGTCATTATATACTCATGGGGATTAGTTGTTGTTGCATCCATAGAAATACTTCCGGAAGCATTAAGTCTCTTTTTGCTGCGGCTACGTCAAGAATATCTTGAACTGCTGTAACCCTTGCTAATAAGGTATCTTTAACTGTCCCTGCTGGTAATCTATTGGAGAATGCTGTGGAGGCCTGCCAACGACAACTAAGTGAGAACAAGACTATTTTTATCGCTGGTCAATTACAAGATGGGCATCTTGACTTTGTTATAGATAACAGTTTTAACGAAGAATTAAAAACTATGGGAGGAAAACATCTATCCTCTAAGCGAGATGGTTTCGGTCTTGGCATTTCCTCTGTCCTGGAAATTGTTGACCGGTATAATGGCATAATCAATCTGTATGTCGATAAAAAAACTTTCCACGTAGAGATTTCCTTGCCACTTGTGTAAGAGAAAACGAATAAAAAGATAAGCAATTAAAAAGTTTAGCCAGAATTACAAGAAAAAATCAGCTAGAATTATAATTTTCACATAATTCTAGCTGATTTTATCTTCAACTCTTTTTTAATTTTTATTAAAACGAAACAATTATGCCTCCATCAGCTGCATACATAGTGCTAACTCCAGCTGTATCAACGATAAAAACATCTTTGAACTTAATTCTTTTTAATAATTCTTCTTTAACATAAATTGCTCTCTCATAGTTATTACAATGCGCTATACCCAGTATTCTTTCAGCAGGTTTTATAACTTCATTTTCTATTATCTTTGCCATTGCAATTAAAGCTTTATTTATGCCTCTAGCTTGATCAATCTTATATATTGTACCTTCATTAGTCGCACCCATTATTGGTTTAATATTTAAAGCACTTGCAATTATTCCTTGCAGTCCTGATAAACGTCCATTCTTACGTAATGTTTCAAGGGTTTCCAGTACAAATCTCGTAGTTTGTCCATCCCTATACTTAATTACTTCTTTCATAACTTCTTCAAACTTCATACCCTTATCAATACACTCAACAATTTTCATTGCTAATAGGGATTGAGATACTGATGCGGCTCTTGAATCAATCAAACCAATGTTTTTATCCGGATGATCTTCTAAGTATAATTGCTTAGCAACCTGTGCACTATTAAAAGAGCCACTTAATTCTGATGATAATGTTATAACATATGCATCTCCATCAAAATCAAATTTATTCATATAGTCATAAGGTGACGGGCATGATGATTTTGGTGCTGAACTACTTGCTTTGACCTTCTTCAAAAATTCCTTTTGATCAAAGGTTTCATCATCCACTATATTCTCATTATCAACTATCAATGTTAAAGGTACTAAATGAAAATGCTCGTTTTCTTTTAAATCCAATGGTAAATCCGTACAACTATCTCCAACTATTCTATATGACATGGCCTACCTCCATAATGTTTCTCATTTCTAGATAACCCTGCTACATTATTTGTAGCAGTTGTTAGATAACTACAAGATGTAGTATCAATTACCATATATGATAGCATAGTATTAATAATTTTGAAAGTACTATTTATAAAAAACGTTAAATATTTCATACTTTAAACTAATTTAAATTAAATTCATCATTATTTCATTACTTCTTTGAATAAATTTAGTCATAGCCTCTGGTTCTAGTTGTTTGTAACTTAATAATGCCAAATCATATAATTGTTCACAAACGATATTAGTATTATCTGCTTTTTCATTATTTATTAAGTATTGTACAAGTTTATTATTAACATTTAATACTAATGTTTCATTTCCACCAAACATATCTGCATCCATTGCAGGCATTCCAGGCATAGAATACATTTTCATCATTTCTTGCATTCGACGATTTTCTTCTGATAATGTAATCATTGAAGCTATTTTATCATTTTTAAGCTTTTCTACTTTTATACTCAACTTTTCATTATCTAATGCTTTCCTAAATAATTCAGTTAGTTTTTCTGTTTTTTCATTTAATCCCTTTTCTTCCTCTTCATCAGCCTCTTCTTTAAAGTTATCTGTTAAGTCCGAATCAATTCTTTGGAATTTAATTTCCCCATTTTGTTGTTCTAGATAAGAGATAAATGGTTGATCAATATTATGTGTAAGAAGTATAGCATCTATGCCTTCTTCTTTAAACATATTGATATATTGGCTTTGTAGTTTGATATCAGTTACATAATAAACCACATCCCTATCATCAACTTCTTCATCAACTTCTAAATCATCTTTGCCATCCGCAACATCCGGTTCCACTTCATCTTTACTATCATTTCCATCTTGTAATTCTTTAGACTTTTCAACATACTCTGGTAAAGTAGTGTAATCCCCTTCTAGATTCTTAAAAATAATATAATCTTTCATCTTTTCAGCGAATTTATCATCTTTTAAACATCCAAATTTAATAAATGGACTTATATCATCCCAAAACTTTTCATAATTTTCTTTATCAACTTTAAACATTCCTGATAATTTATCTGCTACTTTTTTAGTAATATAATCAGATATTTTCTTTACAAATCCGTCATTTTGCAATGCACTTCTAGATACATTCAATGGTAAATCCGGACAATCAATCACACCTTTAAGAAGCATTAAAAATTCTGGTATAACTTCTTTTATATTATCAGCTATAAATACTTGATTGTTATAAAGCTTAATCTTTCCTTCGATTGAATCATATTCTGTGTTTATCTTAGGGAAATATAAAATACCTTTCAAATTAAAAGGATAGTCCATATTAAGATGAATCCAGAATAACGGTTCTTTATAATCATGGAATACTTCTCTATAAAACTTTTTATAATCTTCATCTGTACAATCATTTGGATGCTTTGTCCACAAAGGTTTTGTCTCATTAATTGGTTTAGGGCTGTTATCTACTTCATTGCCCTCTTCATCAACTTCGATTTCCTCTGGCTTATCGTCTTCCTTTAACGCATCACTTGCATTGCTAAAATATATTTCTTCCGGCATAAATGAACAATACTTTTCTATTACTTCCTTCGCTCTATATTCATTACAGAATTCATAACTATTATCATTTAAATATAAAGTGATTTCTGTTCCTCTTGTTGACTTGCTAGCTTCTGACATCTCAAACTCTGTCTCTCCATCGGATTCCCAATGAACAGCCTTTGATCCTTCTTGCCATGATAGTGTATCTATAGTCACTTTATTAGCTACCATGAATGCAGAATAAAAACCTAAACCAAAATGCCCGATTATTTGGTCATCATTTGTTTTATCTTTATATTTTTCTACGAAATCTTTTGCACCTGAGAATGCTATTTGATTAATATATTCTTTAACCTCATCAGCAGTCATTCCGATACCATTATCAATAAATTTAATTGTTTTATCTTCAGGATTAGCAATTACATCTATCCTAAACTTTTCATTATCCTTAAATTGTATTTCTCCCATAATTTCTAGTTTTTTTAATTTAGTAATAGCATCAACACCATTAGAAATTATTTCTCTAAAGAAAATATCATGGTCAGAATATAGCCATTTCTTGATTATTGGGAAAATGTTTTCCGAATTAATTGATAAACTACCGCGTTCTTTACTCATAAATTAATCTCCTTTAATAAAGTTTTTCATTTTTTCTTTTATCATTATAATAGACATATTAATACCTTACTTAATAAATGTCAAGAGGAAATTAGCACTCAACAGTCGTGAGTGCTAACAATTGTTTTTTATTTAATTTGTCCGTAATATTTATACACTATATACAAAACCATTAGATGTGCTGGATAGAAAAAATAAAAGAAATACTTTAGGCTCTTACCTTTCTTACCATTATATTTATTAATAATAAAGATTGAAAGAGTTCCAATCGTTTGAAATAATCCAAATAATATAAATTGTAGGAAGAATATAAATATCCCTAATTTAACTATATAGCCCCTAAAATAATAAAATGCTAATATCATAAATATTCCTGCAAATTCATAATCTGTTTTCATTACTATAGATATTGTAGATATAAATAATATTAACAATGAGCTAAACGAATTCCTTAACCATAAATTATTCGAATATTTTTCATCAATCTTTTCCAACAATGCAATTAAAATCAAGCCAAGTAATAATGTAAAAAATATATTTTGATGCCCCATATAATATGTTTTTTTATAAAAGGCTAAATCAAATGGAATCTCGGATATTAATGCAAATAATCCTAATCTAATTAAATATTTTTTAATATTACTAGTATGATAAAATCCCTCTACTATTAAGAATGCAAATATAGGAAACGACAATCTACCTACTCCTCTTAAAACCATATATATAGATGTATTACTCGGTATCAAGACTGCTGTAAAATGATCAATAAACATTGTAATTATTGCAATTAACTTTAGATTGTATGAGTTTAAGACTCCTGATTCATTTCGCATAATACTTCTCCCCTTAATTAAACATGCATTCTTTTATTTAGTTCTTCTTTTATATCCTGACCTTTAAATAATATAAGAGCTGAAATAGATATAACACTTGCTGCTACACATATAATCGAAGGAAATGTTACATCTAATCCTCCGATGAGTAAAAATACAATAGGTATTAATCCAAATAAAGCATCAATTAATAAATAAACGATATAATCACCTACATATATTTTCAGTATTTTAACTGCAAGAACCATTAAGATAATCGCAGCTGCACAAACTGATGGTAACACATAGCTAATAGACCAGCCTCTCCAACCCATAGAATAATCCCATAATACTGCTGTAATGGTTATAATAACAACTTGCCAAACTATTGTCTTAGGTATATTGTCTTTCTTTTTTATAATAAATATAAAACTCAGCCATAAACATAATATTCCTGCAATGACTAACAAATACCATTTCCTTTCTATATCTATAATTAAGTTTAATGCAATTGATAATACAGCGATTACAATTGACACAAACATAATTATTCTAATCATTATATTAAATTCTTCATATATTGTTGGGATTGATGGAAACGCATTCTTTCCATCAGGTTTTCCTTGGACTAATCCACCACAAAGAGGACATCTACTTTCTTCCCCTTCTATATTAATTTTACAATTATCACATTTCAACATATTTATCCACCTTTCCATTCAATATAGACAATTACTCATTTGTTCTAATAGTAATTTCTACTCCTTCTTCAGATAATAATCTGTAAAATGTCTTTTGAATATCTGAATTATTAAAAGGCGATATAAAGCTAACAGATAATTTATCCTTATAGGAACAAATACATAACTGTGGCCTTCTAACACTTGTATATACACTGAATGAATCTACATGTTTTTCTAATTCTTCTGGTAAAGTAATTTTACCAAGATTAGATATTGCTGCAGTTAATCCTTTTGCATTAATACTATTGGCAATTCTCAAAGCTATATCCTTTATACTCAAAGGAATAACTCTCATAATAGCATTTCTTTCTAATGATGCTAATCTATTTAAATGTTCTTTTAGTTTTGATTCATCAAGTTCTTTTTTAAATGAATTTTTAACTGATTCAATAATATCCTCCAATTTATGAATGCCTGTTCTAAAATCATATTCAATATTAATTGTGGCAAAAAAGTTTCTCGCTGAACCTGATAAGAAATAATTTCTTAAGTTTACAGGTATCGTCAAGACCACTGGGTGTTTCCTGTTTCTTTCCGGCATATCCATATATATCGAATAAATAAATAATGCAGTTAAATATACAGTTAGGGATGTATTATATTTATGCGCTACATCAATCGTTTCTTTTACTGATAACATACCTTCAATAATATTAATTCTATTATCAAGGCTTCTTCTTCCTGAAATTTTATATGCCCTTGGAACACTTACCCTGTATTTTTTAACAGGACCTGTATAATGTTTTAAAAAGCTATCGCCTTTCATTTGACTTTCAGTAGATACATAATCAATTTGAGGAATATTATCTTTAAATTCTTCCTTATAATATTCAGTTATATAATAAAGAAGTATTGTTTTAAGAAACCACAAGGCACCAGTACCATCAGTTAGAGCATGATATATTTCTAAATTAATTGTTTTTTTATAATAACTTACCTGAAACAAATGATTGTTTCGATTAGGAACATAAATAGCACTACAAGGAGGTTTAATTTCCTCAATCACTACAGGTTGAGCTTCAGTTTCTTCAAAGTAATACCAAAACAAACCTTTCCTCAAAACTGATTTGAATAAAGGAAATAGCGCAATCGCTTTATCAACTGATTCTTGTAATAATATGGGCTTAATATCATCATGTAAATGACAGGCAATTCTAAAGACTTTAGTATCCTTTTCATTAGTATTTGGTGGAAATATTTTAGCTGCATTATCTAATTTTGTCCATTCAACTGGTTTTTTCTTCTTCATTGTAATATACCCTTATTATATTTATTCGGGGCTATTTCCCTCCTTGTTTAAAAAATCATTTATTTGTTCATACGCTCTTTTTACATGGATAAAATGTTTGGGTAATGCAATAAATCCATGTAGCGCATCTTTCATTCTATATGTTTTAACAATATTACCTGCTTGTTTAAGTCTTTCCGCATATTCTTCACCCTCATCTCTTAATGGGTCATATTCAGCCGTTATAATTAATGTTTCCGGTTGATTTGATAAATCATCTGCCAATAAAGGCGCAAGATAAGGATTAGATAAATCTTCTTCATCATTTATATATAATTTCATATAATCGCATAGCCTTTGGGATGTCAAAAGAAACTCTTTCCCATTATCATGAACACTTTGATAAATTGAGTTCTCCGTATAGTCATTCCATAAAGCAGGGTAAATTAATATTTGCTTTTTTGGTATATAACCACCCCTATCTCTAGCCATTAATGATACCGCTGCCGCAAGGTTCCCTCCAGCACTATCTCCAACAATAGTAATATCATCTAAATCTATATTAAAAAATCTCTTATCTGAAAATATCTCTTGTGTTACAGTATAGCAATCTTCAAGCCCTTTGGGAAATTTATTTTCTGGTGCTAGTCTATAATCAACAGAGACAACTATATGTCCTGTTTGTTTAGCCATATTATCGCATATTTTTGAGTATGTATCTATATTACCAACAACCCATCCTCCGCCATGAAAAAATATAATTGCTTTTTTCTTATTTTTTTTACTATTTGGCAAAAATATTCTAACATCTATATCATTTTCTTCTCCAGTTATCCTATGGTCCCATAATTTATATGCGGATTTAATCCTTGGACTAGCAATATTATCTACCTGTCGTTTTATTTTATAAGCCTTGGTCATATCCATCTCAACATATGATAACGCTTTTAAAGCCAATCTCATAGATTTATTTATAGCCATAAAAATCCCCCTTTAAATACATATTGCCATTATACAATTTTTTTACTATAGTATCAACGATGAGATAAACTATTATTTTATATGCTATCATCCTTTTATGCTTGCAAAATACTAAATATAAGTTAAAATAGAAATAATGAATTTTGAAAGGTTTAGGTGCTATAAATGATACAGGCGAGTGATATTACTCTAAGATTAGGCAAGCATGCTCTATTTGAGGATGTTAACATTAAATTTACAGAAGGAAATTGTTATGGTTTGATCGGTGCAAATGGGTCTGGTAAATCTACATTCCTCAAAATACTATCTGGAAAATTGGATCCTTCAAAAGGAAACATCATTATAACTCCAGGTCAAAGATTGTCCTTTTTACAACAAGACCATTATAAATATGACGAATATTTAGTTTTAGATACTGTAATAATGGGCAATAAACGTTTATATGAAATTATGAAAGAAAAAGAAGCCATTTATGCTAAAGAAGACTTCACTGATGCCGATGGTATCAAAGCAAGTGAATTAGAGGGCGAATTTGCCAATATGGACGGTTGGGAAGCAGAAGCTGATGCTAGTACATTATTAAATGGCCTAGGCATTGACAATCTTCTTCATGATAAATATATGAAAGATTTATCTGGAAATGAAAAGGTAAAAGTTTTACTAGCTCAAGCTTTATTTGGTAGCCCTGATATTTTATTATTAGATGAACCAACCAACCATTTAGACTTAGAAGCCATACGTTGGTTAGAAGAATTTTTAATTAATTTTGAAAATACTGTTATAGTTGTATCACATGATAGATATTTCTTAAATAAGGTTTGTACACAAATTGCTGATATTGATTATGCTAAAATCCAACTTTATGCTGGTAATTATGATTTCTGGTATGAGTCAAGTCAACTTATGGTTAAGCAAATGAAAGATTCTAATAAAAAGAAAGAAGATAAAATCAAAGAATTACAAGAGTTTATTCAAAGATTTAGTGCCAATGCTTCTAAAGCAAAGCAAGCTACTTCTAGAAAAAGGGCTCTTGATAAAATCGAATTAGATGAAATAAAACCTTCTAGTAGAAAATACCCATACATTGATTTTAAACCATTAAGAAACATTGGAAATGAAGTACTTACTGTTGAAGGTCTATCTAAGAGTATTAATGGAGTTAAAATATTGGATAATATGTCTTTCACTCTAAATCATGATGATAAAGTAGCATTCGTTGGCTCTAACACACTTGCAACTACAACTCTTTTTAAAATTTTATCAGGAGAGATGGAAGCTGATGAAGGAAGTTTCAAATGGGGCGTAACAACTAATGTATCATATTTTCCAAAAGATAATACTAAATTGTTTGATAGGGATGACACTATAGTTGATTGGTTAATGCCTTATTCAACCGAAAAAGACCCTACATATGTTAGAGGTTTCTTAGGAAGAATGTTATTTAAAGGAGAAGATGGACTTAAAAAAGTAAATATTCTATCTGGTGGAGAAAGAGTTAGAGTTATGCTGTCTAAAATGATGCTCATTGGCGCTAATGTATTGATTTTAGACGAACCAACCAACCATTTAGATATGGAGTCTATTACTTCGCTAAACAATGGTGTAATCAAATTTCCAGGCGTAGCTTTATTTACATCACAGGATCATCAGTTTGTTCAAACATCAGCTAATAGAATCATGGAAATTACAGCTGAAGGATTATTAATAGATAAAATGTCTACTTATGATGATTATCTTGATAGTGATGAAACAGCTCGTAAGAGATTTGTATTTAAAGTAGATGAGTCTTTTAAAGAAGATTTAGATGAAATGGAAAATTAATAGAATATTAATAGATTATTAAATAGTCTTAATGGTACAAAGCGTATATATTATACTTTTGTACCATTTTTTTCTTATATTTTTCTATATCGTTCATACCTTTTATCAAGCATATCCTTTGTTTCTTCATTAATTAGACTTGTTAAGTCTTTTTCGATTATCATATCTATTTCTCTCATGGTTTTTAGAGAATTTGTCTGTACACCCCCGTCAGATTCATCTATAATTCCATCTATAATCCCGAATTTATAAAGGTCTTGTGCTGTTAATTTCATATCATTAGCTGCCTCTTCTGCCCTTGATGAATCTTTGTATAAAATAGATGCAAATCCTTCCGGTGATAATATCGAATAAATTGCATGTCTCAACATATAAACTCTATCTGCTACTCCAAGCGCAAGTGCTCCACCGCTACCACCTTCAGAAATTACAAAGGTAAGGATTGGTGTTTTTAGCAACATCATACTTGCTAAATTAGTTGCTATCGCTTCTCCCTGGCCTCTTTCTTCAGCACCAATTCCACAAAATGCACCAGGCGTATCAACAAAGCATATAATAGGTCTTTTGAACTTCTCTGCCTGCTTCATTAATCGAAGAGCTTTTCTATATCCTTCTGGATGAGGCATTGAAAAGTTTCTTAATATATTATCCTTAGTATTTCTACCCTTTTGCTGAGCTATTACTGTTACGGGTATTCCTTTAAAAGAAGCAATTCCACCAACTATGGCTTTATCGTCTGAAAATCTTCTATCTCCGTGTAATTCAATAAAATCATCAAAAAGATTCTCAATATAATCAAGCCCAGTTGGTCTAAGTGGTGATCTTGCTATTTGTACCTTATTCCATGGTGTAAAATTCATCTTTAGATCCCCCTTGGCTTTTATTTTGATGCAATAAAATTATTTTGGATAATACTTCTCTCATATCGTTTCTTGCAACTATTTTATCTATAAAACCATGCTCCAATAAAAACTCTGATCTTTGAAATCCTTCAGGTAGTTTTTGACCTATAGTTTGTTGTATGACCCTCGGTCCTGCAAATCCTATTAATGCTTTTGGTTCTGCCAATATTATATCTCCAAGCATAGCAAAACTAGCTGTAACTCCTCCTGTAGTGGGATCTGTTAATACAGATATATAGAGCAATCCAGCTTCGCTATGTCTTGCTAATGCACCACTCACTTTTGCCATCTGCATTAATGAAAATATTCCCTCCTGCATTCTTGCACCTCCAGAAGAACAAAATACAATTACAGGCAAATTTTCCTTTGTTGCTCTTTCAAACAATCTAGTTAGTTTTTCTCCTATAGCTGTTCCCATACTACCCATTAAAAACACGGGATCCATAACAGCTATATAAATGTCATTAGTCTTGATCTTAGCTTTTACAACTAAAATTCCATCTATTAGTCCAGTTCTTTTTTGAAGATTTAATAATTTCTCCTTATAACCTGGGAACTTTAATGGATCTTTTGTTGTAACTTGCTTATCATATTCAATACACAGATCATCAACATCAATAATTGTAGAAAGTCTTTCAATTGCTGTCATTTTAAAATACGCACCACATTCTGGACATATTTTATTATTGCTTATAAGCAATTTATTATAAATTATCTTTCCACACTTTGCACATTTAGCTACTATACCCTCTGGTACATTTGGTTTGCATTCGGTTTCCTGATATTGTATTTCTACATAGTTTTCTTTAATACTTTTTTTCTTTTCTTCAATATTATCTTTTAATGATTGTCTATTATACTTTTTAGATACTGCATATTGCTTACCTCTAAATATATTTGATAACATAGTTAGCTCCTAACTAAGAAAATATAAATTCTCTTTCTATATAACTTGTATCATAAGTCCCTTTGATAAAAGCTTCTTGCTCAATTAAATCATATACGAACTCTGCATTTGTTGCAATACCATCTATTGCAAATTCAACTAACACCCTTTTCATTCTGCTAATAGCTTCTTCTCGTGTTGCACCATGTACAATAAACTTTGCTAACATAGAATCATATGTCGGTGGAACTTTATAACCCGGATATATAGCAGTATCAACCCTTACTCCATATCCCCCTGGAAGTAGTAGATTCTCTATAAGGCCCGGTGAAGGCATAAAATTTCTCTTTGGATCTTCTGCATTAATTCTACACTCTATTGCATGACCTTGTAATTTCACGTCCTTTTGGCTCAAGCTTAACTTATTGCCAGCAGCAATTAGTATTTGTTCTTTTATCATATCTATACCTGTTACCATCTCTGTTACAGGATGTTCAACTTGTATTCTTGTATTCATCTCCATAAAATAAAAGTCACCTTTACTATCAAGTAGAAATTCAATAGTTCCAGCATTTTCATATTTTGTTGTTTTAGCTGCCTTAACAGCCATTTCACCCATTTTTCTTCTTAGTTCTTCATTAATCATTGACGAAGGAGATTCTTCTATAACTTTCTGTTTTCTTCTTTGCATAGAACAGTCTCTCTCACCCAAATGAATAACATTGTTGAATTTATCAGCTAATATCTGGAATTCTATATGTTTTGGATTCTCTATTACCTTTTCCATGTATACCCTGTCATCATCAAATGCTGCTTTTGATTCTGATTTAGCAGAATCTATAGCTTTCTCTAACTCTTCTTCACTATTAACTACTCTCATACCCTTGCCACCACCGCCTGATGATGCTTTTATTAATACTGGATATCCTATCCCTTTAGCAAGTTGTCTTGCTTCTTTTAAGCAATCTATCTCACCATCAGAGCCTGGTATAACCGGTATTCCTGCTGCTTTCATAGTGTCTTTCGCCCTTGATTTATTACCTAATAAATCAATAATCTCTGAACTTGGGCCAATAAACACTATATTACATTCTTCACACATTTTTGCAAATGATGCATTTTCAGATAAAAAGCCAAAGCCTGGATGTATCGCTTTTGCTCCTGTTAAAATTGTAGCACTAATAATATTATTAACATTTAAATAACTGTCTTTTGATTTCGCAGGACCAATACATACTGCTTCATCTGCAAGCATTACATGCAGAGCATCTTTGTCAGTTTCAGAGTAAACTGCAACAGTTTTAATACCCATTTCTCTACATGTTCTAATAATTCTAACCGCAATCTCTCCACGGTTTGCTATTAAGATTTTTTCGAACATATTTACCACCATTCTTAGTTTATTAGTTTAGCCTATAGCAAATGTCATAATAGCTTCTACTGCTATTTCACCTTCAGTATATGCATATGCTTGGCCTATGCCAAAACTACCTTTATTCTTAATTATTTCAACTTCAAGTTTCAAAACATCACCTGGTATTACCTTTTTCTTAAATTTAACTTTATCCATTGCTCCAAAATAAGCAGTCTTGCCCTTATTAGATTCAACACTAAGTATAGCAATAGCACCTGTTTGAGCAAGCGCCTCTAAAATAAGCACACCTGGCATAACAGGATTACCTGGAAAATGTCCTACAAAATGTGGTTCATTCATAGTTACTGCTTTAATTCCTACGGCTTTTATCCCTGCTTCTAATTCCACAATTCTATCTACTAATAGAAATGGAGGTCTATGTGGAATGATTTTTTGTATTTCATTTATATCGAGCATGTTTTCCTCTTTTCTAATATAAACCATCTAATTAGGCTACTGTTTAATTAAGAATAAGGGTTGATTAAACTCTACCATTTCCTCATTTCGTGTAAGAATATTTACCACTTCGCCATCAACATCGCTTTCAATTTCATTCATTAACTTCATGGCTTCTATAATACAAAGCGTCTGACCTTTTTTAACTTTATCCCCTATTTTAATAAAAGGAGGATGTTCTGGAGATTGCGATTCATAAAACGTTCCTACCATCGGCGATAAAATTTCATCTCCCTCAATTGTTTCTGCTTGTGGAGCTGTTTGAACAAGTTTTACTTCTTGATTTATCATTTGATTTGAATCTTGTGCAATCGAACTTTTTACTTCCTGATTCATTACCACATTGTTAGATTCATGTTTCTTTTCCATTCTTATTTTCAAACCATTTTCTTCTAACTCTAAAGCTGTTAAATTACTTTTATTCATTTCTTTAATTAAGTTCTCTATTAATTTAAAATCCACTATTAATCCTCCATACTTTTAAATATTAGGCTTGCATTATGTCCTCCAAAACCCAATGAATTAGACATAACATAGTTTAACTTTTTATTTCTTCCCACTTCTGGAACATAATCCAAATCACACTCTTCATCTTTGTTTTTATAACCAACAGTTGCTGGAATATATGATTCTTCTATTGCTTTAACACAAACAATAGCCTCTACTGCTCCTGCTGCTCCAAGTAAATGACCTGTCATAGACTTTGTTGAGCTAATAGCAACATTATATGCATCTTCACCAAACACTTTTTTAATTGCATCTGTTTCTAATTTATCATTTAATTCTGTGCTCGTTCCATGTGCATTTATATAAGAAATATCTTTATAAGTAATTCCTGCTTCGTTTATAGCTAATTTAATTGCTCTTGCTGCACCTTCGCCACCTGGTGCTGGTGCTGTCATATGAAAAGCGTCACAAGTAGCTCCATACCCAACTATTTCTGCATATATGTTAGCTCCTCTTGCCTTTGCATGTTCATATTCCTCAACAACTACAACGCCCGCTCCTTCACCCATAACAAAACCATTTCTATCTTTGTCAAATGGTATTGAAGCTCTTAAAGGATCTGTACTTTTTGATAATGCTGTCAAAGACGAAAAACCTGCAACAGATAAAGGTGTAATTGTACTTTCTGCTCCGCCAGCTAATATTATGTCAGCATAGCCATGTTTAATATTTCTAAATGCTTCGCCAATAGTATGTGACCCTGTTGCACAAGCTGTTACAACATTAGTACATATGCCCTTTGCATTAAATTTGATTGCAACATTTCCCGCTGCCATATTAGATATAACTAAAGGTATAAATAAAGGGTTTACTCGCCTTGGACCTCTATCCTTAATAACTTGAGTTTCAGTCTCAATTTTCCCTATACCTCCTATACCAGATCCAATAATAACTCCAAATCTTTCATTATCAATATTATTAATATCAAGTTTGGAATCGTCAACTGCCTCATTTGCTGCTATTATTGCAAATTGACAGAATTTTTCCATTCTTTTTGATTCTTTTATATCAAGGAAGTCCCTTGCATTATAATCTTTAATTTCTGCAGCCAATTTTACTGGAAAATCGCTTATATCAAATGCTTTTATAAAATCTACTCCGCATTTTGATTCTTTTATACTATCAAAGAATTCATTAACATTTTTCCCTATTGGAGTGATAGCACCTAATCCTGTTATAACTACTCTTTTATCCATCTAATTAACCTCAATTCTGCGGTTTAACGCTTTTTTAAATTATATTACCATTCCACCATCTACTTGTATTACCTGACCTGTTATATAATTTGCCATATCAGATGCTAAAAAACCTACTGCATTAGCTATCTCATCTGCTGTTCCAAATCTTTTAAGTGGAATATGGGAGATTGTCTCTTCTTTTAATTTTTCAGGTAATTTATCTGTCATATCTGTCATAATAAAGCCTGGTGCAATAGCATTAACTGTTATTCCCCTAGAAGCTAACTCTTTAGCAGCTGATTTAGTAAGCCCAATTATACCAGCTTTTGAAGCCGCATAATTTGCTTGCCCTGCATTCCCAGTTATTCCAATAACCGATGAAAGATTTATTATTTTACCAGCTTTTTGCTTTATCATTATATTAGATATATATTTTAGACAATAAAAGCTGCCCTTAAGATTAACATTTATTACATCATCAAAATCTTTTCCTGACATTCTCATTAATAAATTATCTTTTGTTATTCCTGCATTATTAACTAATACATCAATTCTTCCAAAATGTTCGATTGTCTCTTTTACTAAGTTTTTAATTTCATCTTCATTTGTAACATCAGCTTTGATAGCTATCGCTTCTCCACCTTGACTATGAATTAATTCTATTAATTCATCCGCCTTTTCTTTAGAACCTCTATAATTGACTACTATCTTTGCATTATGTTTTGCAAAATATAAAGCAATAGCTCTACCTATACCTCTATTTGCACCAGTAATAACAGAAATTTTTCCTGTAAGCATATATTCCTAACCTTTCTCAAACAATAAAGATCATCATAAAGTTTTTAATTTTGAAACTGTATTTTCTAAAGTCGTCATATTTTCAACATTATAAACATTTACTTCTTTATTTATTTTTTTAATTAACCCAGATAATGTTTTGCCAGGTCCAATTTCTATGAATTCCGTTACACCCTTGTCTATCATTAGTCTTACACTTTGTTCCCATAAAACAGATTTCATAACTTGATTATATAATAAATCTTTTACCTTAGAAGAATCCAGAATAATTCTTGCATTAACATTAGCAACAATCGGAATCTTAATTTCTCCTATTTCTATTATATCCATTTCCTTTTTTAATTTAATTGCTGCCGGTTTAAGCATTGATGTATGAAAAGGTGCACTTACAGCAAGCGGTATAACTCTTGCTCCATTTACCTTTAATATTTCAACTGCTTTATCAACCGCAGAATTCTCACCACCGATTACAATTTGTCCTGGGCAATTATAATTTGCTATCTCTATTATTCCTTCACTACTCGCCTCATTACACGCTCTACTTACTTCTTCTTGGCTTGCCTTTAAAACAGCTACCATTGTCCCTACACCAGTTGGAACTGCCTCTTGCATGAACTTTCCCCTTTTTCGTACAAGTGGTATAACATCTTCTAAACTAAAAGCTCCACTAACTGTTAGAGCTGAATATTCTCCTAAGCTTAGACCCGCTACAAAATCTGGATAAACATCATATTCTGATATTGCTTTATAAGCTGATAAAGACATTGCGACAATAGCAGGTTGAGTATTTTCAGTAATGTCTAATGCTTCTTTTGTCCCATTAAAGCAAAGCCCTTTTAAATCAAAATTAATATATTCACTTGCTTTGTCAAATACTTCTCTTGAACTTTCAAAGTTTTCATATAAGTCTTTTCCCATTCCTATATATTGTGATCCTTGACCTGAGAACACAAACCCAATCTTACTCATACTACCGCCATTCTACGTAAATACGCTTTTATATTATAATATTTCATTTGCCTTGCTAAGAATTTGTTTTGCTTCTTCATATATTTCAGTAATAATATCTTGACAAGATTGCTCCTTTTTAACTAGTGCTGCAATTTGTCCAGCCATTAAAGAACCATAAGCTGTATCTCCTTCAATTACACCCTTAGCTAATGCACCCTGCCCTAATTTTTCATATTCCTCTAAAGGAGCTAAGCTTGTATCCAGATCTTGAAATTGCTTAGTTAGTCTATTCTTAAGAACTCTAACTGGATGACCTGTTCTTCTTCCACTTACAACTGTATCAATATCTTTAGCATTAATTATCTTTTGTTTATAATTATCATGTATTATACATTCGTGAGCTGATAAGAACCTAGTACCCATTTGTACTGCATCTGCACCTAGCATAAATGCTGCGGCAATTCCTCTTCCATCTGCAATACCACCTGCTGCAATAACTGGAATGCTTACAGCATCAACAATTTGTGGAACTAAAGCCATTGTAGTTAATTCGCCTATATGTCCACCTGCTTCTGTTCCTTCAGCAATTACAGCATCTGCTCCACTTCTTTCTAACCTTTTAGCCATTGCTACAGATGCAACCACTGGAATTACAATAATATTGTTTTCTTTCCATCTCTCCATATATTTCCCTGGAAGTCCTGCACCTGTAGTAACTACCTTTACACCTTCTTCACATACTAAATCTGCAATCTCTTCTGCATTCTCACTTATAAGCATTATATTAACACCAAAAGGTTTATCAGTAGACGCTTTAATTTTTCTAATCTCTTTTCGTATATGATCAGTTGGTGCAGAGCCAGCTGCTAAGATACCAAGCCCTCCTGCTTCTGATACTGCTGCGACTAGTGACGCTTCAGATATCCAAGCCATTGCGCCTTGAAATATTGGATATTTTAAGTCTAACATTTTACTAACCCTTGATTTCATAATATCTCCATTCTAATGCTAAACTGATTTAGTTAGTTTTACTTGTAATATAATTAGAAATATCTGCAATTGTTACAATGCTTTCAACATCTTCTGTTGGAATTTCGATATCAAATTCCTCTTCTAATGACATTACGATTTGAAATAAATCTAATGAGTCCGCATTTAAATCGTCTTTTAAAGATGTGTTTTCTTTTATTTCTGATAATTCTACTCCTAATTGTTCTGCAATAATCTCATTTACTTTTTCTAAATTCATGATAATATTCCTTTCTTGTTCTAATTTTTTAGTTTTATTTTATTTAATAAATGTTTACCATTTTAATAAAATCGCCCCACTTGTCATGCCACCACCAAAGCCAACCAGGATAATATAATCACCTGTATTTAATTTGTTTGCTTTAGCTAACTCATCTAATGCAATTCCTACGCTTGCCGCCGAAGTATTTCCACAATGTTGAAGATTCATAAAAAACTTTTCCTCAGGTATATTGGAATATTTAGCGGATTGTTCTATAATTCTTTTATTTGCCTGATGAGGTATTATATATTTAATTTCATCTGGCGATAAGTCCGCTTTTTGTAAAACATCTTTTATACATTTAGTAACACTACGTATTGCAAATTTAAATACTTCTTGACCTTCCATCTTGATTTTAGACTCCCTATTCTTCGATTGTCTATTATATGGATTATCTAATGGAATTGCTGGGCAAGTTAAAATTGAATTCTTGCTTCCATCTGCGTAAAGAGTTGATGCTAATATTCCATTGCTTTTTTCAGAAGCAGTCAATACCATAGCACCTGCACCATCTCCAAACAAAACACAAGTCCCTCTATCTTCCCAATTAAGAATCCTTGATAGTGTTTCAGAACCTATTATTAAAATATTTTTATATGTTTTACTTTTTATAAACTGTTCAGCAATACTCATTGCATATATCATTCCCGTACATGCAGCGGATAAATCAAATGCTGCTGAATGAATCGCTCCAAGCATTTCCTGTACTACACAGGCAACAGAAGGCATGAAATTATCTGGTGTCATAGTTGCACAAATAATTAGATCTATCTCTTCTGCTTTTATATTGCTTGATTCTAATGCTCTTACTGATGCTTTATAAGCTAAATCAGTCGTTGTTTCTTGATTTGTAATTCTACGCTCTTTTATTCCAGTTCTTGTACTTATCCATTCATCAGATGTTTCTACTAATTTAGATAGATCATCATTGCTAACAATGTTTTTAGGCAAGTAACTTCCTGTACCAGCTATAATAGCCTTCATCATAAAGACATCCTCCTATTATTCTTTATAGATATCTTTCAAATAAACATTTAATTTCTTTAAAGCATTCGTTAATACTTTCTCTTCTTCTACTGTAAAATCATCTACAATTCCCTTAACCATATCTCTGTGAAACTTCTCGTGAATCCTATAGGCAAGTTTGCCCCTTCTAGTCAGGCTAATTTTAACGATTCTTCTATCAATATCGCTTCGATTTCTTTCCATATAGCCTTTTCTAACTAACTTATCTACTGCTGTTGTTAAAGTACCCATTGTAATTTCTAAATCAGATGATATTTCAGACATAGTTCTAAAATTATACATACCAACGGCTTCAATAGTATGGATTTCCGTAATCGACAAATCACTAAACTCGCCTTTTTTTAGAGAATATTCTTCAATCTTCATTATATCGTTATAAATTTCACCTAGAAGATAATTAATTTCTACAAATTTATCTACCACATTTGGCTCCTTTCAATTGCTTTGACTTTCAAATGTTTTGACAATCAAAGTATATATCAAGCTAATTTAATTGTCAAGTAAAAAAAGGCCAATTGTTAAAAAACCAATTCGCCTTTATATCTCATTTTTTATTAAATTATAACCATCGATTATAAACCTCTGTTAGCCATTATAATTTCTATCTCATCTTCATTAATGCCAACCATAGCTTCGCCTAAATCTTCTGATAGGTCTGCAATAAGTTTAGCATCATTATAATTTGCAACTGCTTTAACTATTGCTTTTGCTCTTTTTTCTGGATCTCCAGATTTAAAGATACCTGATCCTACAAATACTCCATCAGCACCTAATTGCATCATTAATGCAGCATCTGCTGGTGTCGCAACTCCACCTGCTGCGAAATTTACTACTGGTAATTTAGCATTATCATGAACATACTTTACCAGTTCATATGGTGAACTTATTTCTTTTGCATAATCATATAATTCATCTTCACTTAGGCTTGCAATATGACGGATTTGATTGTTAATCTTTCTCATGTGACGCACTGCCTGTATTACATCTCCAGTTCCTGCTTCACCTTTAGTCCTAATCATTGATGCACCTTCATTAATTCTTCTTAGCGCTTCACCTATATTGGTTGCACCACATACAAAAGGAGTAGAGAATTTTGATTTATCTATATGATATCTATCATCTGCAGGTGATAAAACTTCACTTTCATCTATATAGTCAAGATTAAGCGCTTCAAGTATCTGTGCCTCTACAAAATGTCCTATCCTTACTTTAGCCATTACTGGAATTTTAACTGTTTGCTGAATTGACTTTATCATCTTAGGGTCACTCATCCTAGAAACACCTTTTGCTAATCTTATATCTGCTGGTATTCTTTCTAGAGCCATAACCGCACATGCACCAGCTGCCTCAGCTAATTTTGCTTGCTCTGGAGTTGTGACATCCATTATCACTCCACCAACAAATTGTTTTGTATTTTCTGTCTTTATTGTATTATTCATAATTTCCTCCATCTAGCCTATAAGCCAACTAATATCTTGTTTTATTATATAACTTGCTATTATTATATAACTTGCTATAATTATAGCAACATCTGGTTCAATTGGAAGTACCAGTTATTGCATTTTTAACGGTACCAGTTTCAAATATAATTATATAGAAAAGAGGATATTTATGAATATTATAACCATAATGCTCGATAAAAAATCATCAACTCCCTTGTTTGAACAAATATATAGTCATATTAAATTTGAAATTTTGAATGGTAATTATATCTTTAACACCAAGTTGCCATCTAAGAGAAAATTAGCTGATCATTTAAAATGCAGCCAAAATACTGTGCAAGCAGCATATAACCAACTTGTTTCAGAGGGTTATCTTGTTTCAAAACAAAGAAGTGGTTATTATGTCTGTAAACTGGATGGTATCTTAAATATTTCTAATAAGAAGAACACTAAAATAAATTCTAATAGTGATAAAAGTAAATATAAATATCATTTTTCATATCATGGAGTAGATTTAGAAAACTTCCCTTTTATTACATGGCGAAGAATTAATAGAGATTCTATCAATGAATTTGATCAAGACTTTTTTAAAGCTGGTCATCCCCAAGGCCTTTATGAACTTCGTGAAAGTATATGCCATTATTTGCGTTCCTCAAGAAGTGTAAAATGTATACCTGAACAGATTATAATAAGTTCTGGTACTGAACTTATATTACAACTTCTTATTCAGGCCTTTAATGAGTCTTCTGTTTTTGGTCTTGAAAACCCTGGATACGAGAGATTATCCTTATTGTTTAAAAGCAACAACAGACAGTATAAGGCAATTCCACTTGATAAAGATGGCATGATTCTTTCATCTTTAGAAAGGTCAGCTGCAGATATAATATCTATAACTCCTTCACACCAATTTCCAACAGGTAATATTATGCCGATAAACAGGAGAATTCAATTGCTAAATTGGGCTAACCAGAGCCCTAACAGATACATTATAGAAGATGATTATGATAGTGAATTTAAATACAGTGGTAAACCTATACCTTCACTCCAAGGACTTGACAACTACGGCAAAGTTATTTATATCGGTAGTTTTTCCAAATCACTTTCACCCTCTATGCGTATAAGTTATGCCGTATTACCACAAGAATTGCTTAATGAATACAAAGAAAATCTAAATTTTTATATATGCCCTGTTCCATATTTAGAGCAAAAAATTCTTCACACATTTATTAGTGAAGGTTATTTTGAACGACATTTAAATAAAATGCGAAATATCTATAAAAAGAAACGTGAAGCTTTAGTTTTAGCTATTAAAGAGCTATTACCGAATGCAGATATATCAGGTGAAAATGCAGGTTTACATATAATCTTAAATCCTAATAATGGTTTAACCGAAACAGAGCTTGTACTAAGAGCAAAGTTAAAAGGTGTAAAAGTAAACGCTTTATCTCAATACTACATAAATAAAGACACAAGACCTAGTGAAACACAATTATTACTAGGCTTTGCATCTTTATCAGAGAAAGAAATTTATAAAGCTGTTAATCTTTTATACGATGCTTGGCTATAACTTAGATTTCAAATAAGAGGTCTCCATAAGTTGGAACAGGCCAAAACTCTTTTGATACTATTTTTTCTAATTCATCTATAGGAACTCTTAGTTTATCCATAGCAGGAAAAACTTTATCTTTATAATAATTAGCTTTTTCACATTCTGTGCATTTACTACAAGCCTTACTAAGTATTTCTTCAAGGTTATAAACAGCAACTTTACTATCCTTTAAAAGCGATGATGCTTTTGATAACAATTCGGTTTGTACGCTTATATCTGCACCAGGTAATGCCTTTTTAACAGAATTAATAGAGTCTGCTAACATGCTTGTATATTTAATAACTGAAGGTATATACTTTAAATTAGTCATTGAAATCATTGTTTTAGCTTCTATATTAATTGTCTTTGAATATGAACTATATAATATTTCTGATCTTGAGTGAAGTTCAACTTCGGAGAAAACATTATGCTTTCCAAATAAATCAATTGCCTTATCCGTTATTGCAGCAGGTACAGCTTCAACCATAGATTTTAGATTAGGTAATCCTCTTTTTTCTGCCTCTTCTACCCATAAATCAGAATATCCATTTCCACTATATATAATCTTTTGATGCTTGATAATTGTGTCTTTCAACAATTCAGCTACAGCCATATCGAAGTCCTTAACTCCTTCTAACGAATCAGCCATATCAGATAATACATCTGCAACAGCAGTATTCATAACTGTATTTGCAAATGCAATAGACATTGATGATGCAACCATTCTAAACTCAAATTTATTACCAGTAAAAGCAAATGGTGAAGTTCTATTTCTATCTGCAGCATCTTTTTTCAACCATGGCAATGTATGAACTCCAATATTTAAGCGTTCTCCTTCTTGACATGATGTTGCATGGCCATTTTTAACTAATTGGGCAAGAATATCTTCAATCTGTGTTCCAATAAAAACCGAAATAATAGCAGGAGGTGCTTCATGTCCTCCAAGCCTATGGTCATTGCCTGGATTAGCTGCTGATAATCTTAATATATCAGCATGTAAATCTACCGCTTTTAAAACTGCAGCAAAGAATAATAAAAACTGTATGTTTTCATGTGGTTTTTTAGTAGGGTTAAATAAATTAACACCTGTATCAGTTACCAAAGACCAATTATTATGTTTCCCAGAACCATTAACACCTTCAAAAGGTTTTTCATGTAATAAGCATGCTAAATTATGCCTATTAGCTATCTTCTTCATAGTTTCCATTACTAATTGATTATGGTCAGTTGCAATATTCGCAGTAGAAAAAATCGGTGCAAGTTCGTGTTGGGCTGGCGCTGTTTCATTGTGTTGAGTTTTAGCTGTAACACCAAGCTTCCATAATTCTATATTAAGCTCCTTCATAAATGAAGCAACTCTTTCTTTTATATTACCAAAATAATGGTCGTCCATTTCTTGACCTTTTGGAGGCATAGAACCAAATAATGTTCGTCCAGTAAAAATCAAATCATCTCTTTGAAGATATTTGTTTTTATCAATTAAAAAATACTCTTGTTCTGGTCCTACTGTTACATTAACTTTTTTTACATCTTCATTTCCAAATAACCTTAATACTCTAACTGCTTGGTTAGATAAGGCTTCCATTGATCTAAGCAAAGGTGTTTTCATGTCTAATGATTCACCCGTATATGAACAAAATGCTGTAGGTATGTATAAAGTAACACCAGCTGCATCTTCTCTTAAAAATGCTGGTGATGTGCAATCCCATGCAGTATAACCTCTAGCTTCAAAAGTTGCTCTCAATCCTCCAGATGGGAATGATGATGCATCCGGTTCGCCTTTAATCAACTCCTTGCCTGAGAATTCCATAATCACTTCACCGTCTTCCGTAAAATGAATAAATGAATCATGCTTTTCAGCAGTTACACCCGTCATAGGGTGAAACCAGTGAGTATAATGAGTAGCACCTCTACCAATAGCCCAATCTTTCATTGCATTTGCAACGATTTCGGCAACATTGGAATCTAGTTCTTCACCTTTTTCAATAGTCTTTCTTAAAGCTTCATATATCTTTTTAGGAAGTCTTTCTTTCATAGTTGAATCATTAAACACATCAATACCAAAAAGGTCTGTAATTTTATCTGTCATCTTAATCTCCCCTATATTTATTCCATATACCATGTGTCAGTTTTTGTTTTTTCTTGTGGTTTTTCATCTTTTGGAATATATTTTTTAAATACTTTCTCCATTAATAATGATATAAAGTATGTCAAAGTAGCTGGCATAATTACTATGGCTACTGGAAATGTGTATAATATTAATAAGGCAATAATAATTATAAGAAGCATAGCAATTGTTGATGGTAAATGCCTAATTGATAATATCAAAGAATTATTAAATGTTTCCTTAAGCTTTAATTCAAACCTTGATAATACTGGAAATATATATAATGTAGTAAGTACAAGCACAGTTCCTATTATTGTAAAGATGCCAAATAAAAGATATGCCAAACTATTACCTTGTTTTAATAAAAAATTTGCATATACAAAATCAAAATATATTATTATATAGGCAGGGATTAATATTATGGATATAATTGCCCCTTTTTTAAAGTTTAATTTAAATGATTTGAAATATTCTTTTGTTATATAGCCTCTTTCTCTTCTAAGTACTTTAACTACAGAATAGTATAGCGCTGTTGTTGATGGCCCAATTGTAAAAATTGGTATGCTTAGAACCAAGCAAATTATACTAATCATTACTAGATCAAATAATTTGCTAAGTGCAACTAAAACTGGATTATCAAGATCAATTCCGTCATTCATTTTATTTCTCCTTGTACTATTTATAACTTAGTTTATTTTTATATATAATAACACAATTTAGATGTTTTTGAAATGATATATAAATGTTTTCTATAAATAACAGGTCTAAACTTAAAAAAACAGGTCAATTGACCTGTTTTTTATTATTATTCTTAGAAACAATCATCTAATAGTTGGAAGTAGGCTTGTGAATGAACACATGTTGGGCAAATATCTGGTGCTACATCGCCTTCATGAATATGTCCACAATTAATACATTTCCAAAATACTTTTCCATCTTTTTTAAATACTGTACCATTTTCTATATTAGCAAGTAATTTACGATATCTTTCTTCATGATGTTTCTCAACACCTGCTATCAATAAGAACCTAGCAGCGATTTCTGGAAATCCTTCTTCTTTTGCAACTCTTGCAAACTCAGGGTAATCAACATCCGCTTCTTCATGCTCACCTTCAGCTGCTGATTTAAGATTAGCTTTTGTATCTCCATATGCAAATGGATAAGTTGCATTAATATCAACTGGTGCTGGATTCTCTCCATCTAAATTTTCAAGTGCAAATTTCATAAATACTTTTGCATGTTCTTTTTCATTTTCTGCAGTTTCTAAAAAAATGTTTTGGATTTGCTTATATCCTTCTTTGCCTGCAACAGAAGCAAAATAGGTATATCTCATTCTAGCTTGTGATTCACCTGCAAATGATTTCATTAAATTCTCCAGTGTTTTTGTACCTCTTAAATTCTTTGCCATAAATGTTTTATCCTCCTTTAAAATTATTAATTGCAACAATTATTTTATGTTAATTTATGAATAAATATACCACTTCTCAATTTTGGTTCAAACCAAGTTGATTTAGGTGGCATTAATTTATCATCATCAGATACATCAAACAATTCCGTTATTGATGTTGGATACATTGCAAAAGCAATTGCCATATCTGTAGAAGTTCGTCTTTCTAGTTCTTTTAATCCTCTAATTCCTCCTATGAAATCAATACGATTATCAGTTCTTGGATCCTCTATACCTAATATAGGATTAAGTATATAATCTTGAAGCAATGAAACATCCAGAATCTTAACTGAATCTTTGCCTTCTAAAATTTCTTCTTTTATATTTAATGAATACCATTCATTATCAAGGTACATTGCAAATTCACCTTTTTGTTTTGGTGTATATTGAGTTTTACCTATAACTTTTATATTAAAATCTTTATTAATTAAATCTAATAATTCTTCTTTTTCTAAGCCATTAAGGTCTTTAACTGTACGATTATAAGACATTATTAGAAGTTGATCATGTGGAAATAGGACTGATAAAAAATAATTATAAGGCTCCGTGCCTTGATAATTTTCATTTTCCTGTCTTCTTTTTAAACCAACTTTAACTGCTGATGCAGATCTATGATGACCATCTGCTATATATATATTATCAATTTCTTTAAATGCTTGCTGAAGTTTACCTACACTTGCATCATCAGAAGTTCTCCAAACCTTATGAGTTACACCGTCAGGAGATGTGAAATTATATAATGGTTTATCCTTCTTAATTAGTGATACTTCTGTATTAATAATATTATTTGAACGATATGCTAAAAAAATTGGTCCTGTTTGTGCATTACATACATCAACATGAGTGATTCTATCAATCTCTTTATCTTCTCTAGTTTTTTCATGTTTTTTAATTATATTGTTTTGATAATCATCTATAGATGCACATGCAACAATTCCTGTTTGTGATCGTCCATCCATAATCAATTCATATATATAATAACAAGGCTCTTGGTCTTGAATTAATATTTCTTCCGAAATCATAGACTCTAGTAATTCCTTCGCTTTTTTATAAACAATAGGATCATAGGTATCTATCGAATCATCAAATTGTGTTTCAGCTCTATCTACTTTTAAAAAAGATAATGGTTGTCTTTCTACTTCTCTTTTTGCTTCTTCTCTACTATACACGTCATATGGAAGAGCTGCTACCTTGTCCACTACTACGGTGTTAGGTCTGATACATAGAAATGGTTTAACTATTGCCATTTAATTTTACCCCCGTGCTAATTTATAGTGATAATTATAGCATGTATTTATCAAAAAATCAAACTACTCAAACTGTTTCTTACTTATTTTTCATCTATTTTAAGATCTAAAAAAACCCAGTATCATGATTTTAAGATACTGGGATTATAGTTTTTATAATCTTATTATTTGATTACTCTTACTTTTAAAACACCCTCAATAGCCATTAATTTTTCAACTACCTTACTATAATTAGGGTCTTCTATATCTATTAGACTATATGCATATTCACCTTTACTCTTATTAACCATATCAGAAATATTAATATTAACTTCTGAAAATGCTCCTGTGAATTGCGTTAACATATAAGGAATGTTTTTGTGAAGTATAGCAACTCTTCCTGCCTTATCACATACACCTGCATTACAATTTGGGAAATTTACAGAGTTAAGAATATTACCATTCTCCATATAATCTCTTATTTCTTTAACTGCCATTATTGCGCAATTATCTTCAGATTCTTCCGTTGATGCTCCAAGATGAGGAATTGCGATAACATTTTTCATCTTACCTGTTTTTACATTTGGAAAGTCAGTTACATATTTTGCAACTTTACCTTGTTCAAGTGCTTCTATCATATCATCATCATTAATCAATAAATCTCTAGCAAAATTCAGAATTACAACTCCATCTTTCATTTTTGATATTGAATCTTTATTAATCATTTGATTTGTATTTAAATTAGGGTCTTCATTTTTTAATAATGGTGTATGAACTGTTATAAAATCACAATTTGCATATATTTCTTCTCTTGATTTAACATGTATTATATCTCTAGATAAATTCCATGCACTATCAACTGAAATAAATGGATCATAGCCATATACTTCCATGCCCATTCTTTTTGCTGCATTGGCAACTAGAACACCTATTGCACCAAGTCCAATAACTCCGATTTTTCTACCTTTAATCTCAGTACCAGCAAAATTCTTTTTTTCTTTTTCCACAAGTTTTGATATATTATCATTGTCCTTGTTAGCATTAACCCAGTTAACTCCACCTACTATATCTCTAGATGCAAGTAAAAGTCCTGCTACTGCAAGTTCCTTAACCCCATTAGCATTAGCACCTGGTGTATTAAATACTACAATACCTTGGTCTGCACATTTATTTACGGGAATATTATTAACTCCTGCTCCTGCTCTTGCAACAGCCACAAGGTTTTTGGATAATTCCATATCATGCATTGAAGCACTTCTTACAAGAATCATTTCAGCTTCATCTATATCCTTAGTCTCTGTATATTGATCATTAAATATATTTAACCCTACTTGTGCGATTGGATTAAGACAATTATATTTCATTTATTATTCCTCCTTATTAATGCAACTATCTATTAGCTTCTTCAAACTTTTTCATGAATTCAACTAATTTCTCAACACCTTCTACTGGCATTGCATTATAGATACTTGCTCTCATACCGCCAACTGATCTATGTCCTTTTAGATTTTCAAAACCATTTTCTTTAGCTTCTTTTATGAATTTAGCATCAATCTCATCATTTCCTGTAATAAATGGAACATTCATTAATGAGCGAGAATCTTTTTCAACGGTTCCTTTAAATAATTTACTTTGATCTAAGAAATTATATAAAATACCAGCCTTTTTCTCATTTCTTTCTTTCATGGCTTCAAGACCGCCTATATTCTTAATCCATTTAAATACTTTACCACATACATATATACCATATGCAGGTGGAGTATTGTATAAAGACTTGCTATCATTATGTATTTTATATTTTAACATTGTAGGAGTTCCTGCAAGTGTATCTTCTGTTATTAGATCTTCTCTTATAATTACTATTACTACACCTGCTGGTCCTATGTTCTTTTGTACTCCAGCAAAAATTACTCCATATTTAGATACATCTACTGGTTCAGATAATATACAAGAGGACATATCTGATACAAGGTATTTCCCCTTTGTATTAGGTAAGGTCTTAAATTTAGTACCGTATATCGTATTGTTTTCGCAAATGTAAACATAGTCTGCATCCTCAGATATCGGTAAGTCTGAACAATCTGGTATATATGAAAATGTTTTATCTGCTGATGAAGCAATCGCATTTCCTTTGCCATATATATCTGCTTCTTGATAAGCCTTCTTTGCCCATTGGCCAGTTATAATATAATCCGCAACTTTATTCTTCATAAGATTCATTGGTATCATTGCAAATTGTTGTGATGCTCCACCTTGTAAAAATAAAACCCTATAATTTTTAGGAATATTTAATAATTCCCTTAAATCTTCTTCAGCTTCATTAATTATAACTTCATATGCTTTAGATCTATGGCTCATTTCCATTACAGACATACCTGTACTTCTGTAATTAAGCATTTCATCTGCAGCTTCTCTTAAAACTTCTTCCGGTAATACAGCTGGCCCTGCTGAAAAATTATATATTCTTTCCATTGCCCCATCCTCCTATAATAAGTGTCAACATTGTAGTTGCATCAATTAATTCATATTTGGAATTCATATGTGAATTTGCATGATCAACTCTATGCTTTAATATAATAAAGCATTTCCTTTTATTATAGAGCCCCGTTATTTTTTTGTCAATATCATTATCCTCATTTAGTTATGAATCTTTCTGATATTATATATAAGTTCACAAAAAAAACCGATATAACAATTATTATACCGGCTTTTCTAATAACTTTATATTAGCCAAAGTTTTTTTCAGCTAAATCATCTTCATTAAACACTTCATTAATTCCTGCACCAGGTGCAACCATTGGCCAAACTTTTTCATCACAATCAATATGACAATCTATTACTACTGGACCATCTGCCTTAAGTGCTTTTCTTATTACATCTTCAAGTTCCTCTTTCTTTGTTACTTTATAGCCTGTCGCTCCAAGTGCTTCTGCTATTTTAACAAAGTCAAGTCCATCATCAAAAGTGGTGTATGAATATCTTTCACCATAGAATAAGTTCTGCCATTGTCTTACCATTCCCAAAACATGGTTGTTGAAAACAACTTCAATAATTGGAATCTTATACCTAGATGCTGTAGCTATTTCATTTAAATTCATTCTAAAACAACCATCACCTGCTATATTAAATACTGGCATATCAGGTCTACCAAGTTTTGCTCCCATTGAAGCTCCCAAGCCATATCCCATTGTTCCTAAACCACCAGATGTAATAAATGTTCTTTCTTTTCTGTAATGATAAAATTGAGCCGCCCACATTTGATGTTGACCAACTTCAGTAGTTATAATTGCATCACCTTTAGTAATCTCATATAACTTTTCCATAATATATGGACCAGTAAGTATATCTTTATGATAAGTTAATGGAAATTGTTCTTTAATATCCATTACTTCTTGGTTCCACTCGCTATGGTCCAACTTATCTATTTTAGTATTTATAATTTTCAATACTTCTTTTATATCTCCAATAACACTACTGTGTGTAATAACATTTTTATCTATTTCAGCAGGGTCTATATCTATTTGCAAGATTTTTGCTCGTTTTGCGAAAGCAGAACTCTTACCAATTACTCTGTCCGAGAATCTTGCGCCAATAGTTATTAATAAATCACATTTGGTTACTCCAAGATTAGAAGCCTTAGATCCATGCATACCAATCATGCCTGTATATAGTGGGTTAGTACCATCAAAAGATCCCTTTGCCATTAAAGTATCTGTAATTGGAGCATTAACTTTATCAATGAACTCCTCTAATTCCTTATAAGCATCTGATAAAACTGCACCACCACCAACTAATATAAATGGTTTCTTTGCTTTATTAATAAGTTTAACTGCTTTATCAATATCTTCATCAGTTATGTTTTTTGTACATCTTTCAACTTCAACTGGCGCTACATAATTATATTCTGTTTCAGCGGCTGTAACATCCTTAGTTATATCTATTAATACCGGACCTGGTCTACCACTTTTAGCAATAACAAATGCTTTTCTAATAATATCTGCAAGTAAGGTTACATCTTTTACGATATAATTATGTTTTGTTATCGGCATTGTTATTCCTGCAATATCTACTTCTTGGAACGAATCTTTTCCTAATAGGCCTGTTGCAACATTAGCTGTAATTGCTACCATTGGTATGCTATCCATATATGCTGTAGCAATACCTGTAACTAAGTTTGTTGCACCTGGTCCAGAAGTTGCAAAGCACACTCCTACTTTACCAGTTGCTCTTGCATAACCATCTGCTGCATGTGCTGCTGCCTGCTCATGTGCTGTTAAAACATGTTTAACATCATCTTGTTTATATAGTTCATCATAGATGTTAAGGATGGCACCGCCTGGATAACCAAATATAATGTCAACTCCTTGTTCCTTTAAACATTCTATTACAATTTTCGAACCTGTTATTTTCATAATTATACCTCCACTTTCAAACTACTAACCTTTAGATTTATCTAAACAAGGTATTTCTAATATAGCACCTTTATTTCCCGAACTTACCATCGCTGCATATCTAGCAAGATATCCTGTCTTAATTGATGGTTCTTTTGGTTTCCATTCTTTTCTTCTGTTTTCTAGCTCCTCGTCAGATACATCAATCTCTAATTTATTATTATCTATATCAATATTAATAATATCTCCTTCTTTGACTAAAGCTATATTACCACCAACTGCTGCCTCTGGTGATACATGGCCTATACAAGCACCTCTAGTTGCTCCTGAGAATCTACCATCTGTAATTAAAGCTACAGATGAACCAAGTCCCATGCCCATAATTGCACTTGTAGGACCGAGCATTTCTCTCATCCCTGGCCCACCTTTTGGACCTTCATATCTTATAATAATGACATCGCCTTTGACAATTTTGCCTGCTTCTATAGCTTCTATAGTTTCTTCCTCTGATTCAAATACTCTAGCTGGACCTGAATGCTTCATCATTTCAGGAAGAACAGCAGATCTTTTAATAACCGCTGTATCAGGCGCTAAATTACCTTTAAGTATAGCAATACCACCTGTTTCACTGTATGGGTTTTCTATAGGCCTAATTACATCATGGTCATAATTAATTGAATTTTTAATATTTTCTCCTACAGTTTTACCTGTTACTGTTATAAGGTCAGTATATAGAAGTTTCTTTTTATCTAATTCTTTCATTACAGCATATACTCCACCAGCTTCATTAAGATCTTCGACATATGTATTGCCTGCTGGTGCCAAATGACATAAATTAGGTGTCTTTTTACTAATTTGGTTTGCAATCTCTAAATCTAAGTCAATTCCTACTTCATTAGCTATTGCTGGTAAATGTAGCATACTATTTGTAGAACATCCTAGAGCCATATCAACCGTAAGAGCATTCATAAAAGCTTTTTCTGTCATTACATCTCTTGGTCTAATATCATCTTTAAACAATTCCATAATCTGCATTCCTGCTCTTTTAGCCAATTTAATTCTTTCAGAATAAACTGCCGGAATTGTTCCATTACCTTTTAGGCCCATTCCAAGAGCTTCTGTCAGACAATTCATAGAGTTTGCAGTATACATACCTGAACAAGAACCACATGTTGCACAAGCTCTCATTTCATATTCATCTACTTCTTCTTCTGTCATATTTCCTGCGTTATACACGCCTACAGCTTCAAACATACTTGATAGGCTTGTTTTTTTCCCTTTGACACGGCCTGCTAACATAGGTCCACCACTAACGAAAATCGTTGGAACATTTAACCTTGCTGCCGCCATTAATAAACCTGGAACATTTTTATCACAGTTAGGGACCATAACTAATGCATCAAATTGATGTGCCATAGCAACTGCTTCTGTAGAATCTGCTATTAAATCTCTTGTCGCTAATGAGTATTTCATTCCTATATGGCCCATTGCAATACCATCACATACTGCTATTGCTGGAAATACTAAAGGTGTTCCACCAGCCATCGCTACACCTAGTTTCACTGCTTCAACTATTTTATCAAGATTAATATGACCTGGGACTATTTCATTATGAGAGCTAACAATACCAACTAAGGGTTTTTGTATCTCTTCCCTTGTAAGCCCAAGAGCATGAAATAAAGATCTATGGGGTGAACGATTAATTCCTTCTTTAACTAAATCACTTCTCATATGATTACCACCTTTTCTAATAATATTTATAAAAATATCGCCTTGAGAGACGATTGCATAAAATTTTATATAATAAGCTCTATAATAAATGATTTTGCACTAAAAATCAATAAAAACTTTATTATAATGTAAAATATTTGTAATATAATAAAAAAAGAGTAGTTTTATGACTTACTCCACTCTTTTGCACCTACTATTTAATCAATTTTGCTTGAATCAATGGATTTATCTAAGGTTCAGGCTTTTTTTATTTTGAAAATTTATCAAATTCTTGTGGCGAACGGGTTCGGAATGTGGTATAATAGGGTATCGGAGGTGTATATTATGTATCTTAAAAAAACCAAAACTCGTAACGGAAAAATTCATCTTGCTATCGTAGATACCTACTATGATAAATCAAAGAAATGTTCCCGCACTAAAACAATTGAATCGCTGGGATATCTTGAAGAGTTAAAAAAATTATATGAGGATCCCATTGATCATTTTTCAAAGCGTGTGGATGAGTTGAAGATTAAAAAGGCTGAGTTGCTAGCTCCTATAAAAATGGAATTTAAACACTCTGATATGATCGACCCCACTCTCACATATTCCAAAAACTACGGATATACCGCCTTAAGCAGTATTTACCATGATCTTGGAATTCATACCTTTTTAACTAATAGACAACGCTATTCAAAGGAAGAATACAATGCCAATACCATTATGAAACTTCTTGTTTATAGCAGGATGTTATATCCTTCTTCAAAGAAAAAAACTTATGAGAATCGAAGCAGCTTCTTTGAAAAAGAAAACTATTCTCTTGATGACGTTTATCGCTCCCTTTCTTTCTTCAACAAACACAAAGAAAATCTTATGCTTTGGATCAATGATAGAATTAAGCAGCTTTACGGCAGAGATACCAGTCTTGTTTACTACGATGTTACCAACTACTATTTTGAAACAGATGACTTAGATAATGATTTTAAAAAGAAAGGTATTTCTAAGGAACACCGTCCAAATCCTATTGTACAGTTAGGATTATTTATGGATAATAACGGGATTCCCATTACATATCAGTTGTTCCCGGGCAACACTAACGACTGTTTAACTTTTAGGCCAAACCTTAAAAAGATAAAGATGGATTATAATTTAGGTAAAGTAGTAGTTGTTGCAGATAAAGGAATGACTACGGGCGATAACATATGGTATACCCTTTCTGCCAAGGATGGCTATGTTTTTAGCATGTCCATACGTGGTGCAGATAAAGAACTAAAAGACTATGTCCTAAACGATAACGGTTACGAATGGCTGGGAGTTGAATACAAGCGAAAATCTCGACTTTATCCCCGCACTATTCAGGTTACTGCCACCAATGGCAAAAAAATAAAAAAAACTGTAGACGAAAAGCAGGTTGTTTTTTACAGTGAAAAATATGATAAACGTGCAAAAGCTGAGCGTTTAGCTACATTGACTAAGGCACATGATCTAGCTAACAATCCCGGAAAATATACACGTGCTACTTCTTATGGTGCATCAAAATATATCAAAAAGATAGACTTTGATAAAGAAACAGGTGAGATATTAAGTGCCACATCTTCTCTTGAAATTGATGTTAAAAAACTTAAAGATGAAGAAGCACTTGACGGTTACTATGTAATTGTAACAAGTGAAATGAATGAAACAGATGATAGGATTATTGAAATGTATAGGGGATTATGGAAAATCGAAGAATCTTTCAAGGTAACAAAGAGTGATTTAGAAGCAAGACCTGTTTACGTATCAACAAAAGATCACATAGAGGCTCATTTCTTAACCTGCTTTGTATCTCTAGTTATTGCAAGGATTTTAGAAATGAAGTTAGAAAATAGATATAGCATTACCAAACTTCTTGAAACTCTTAGGAAGACCGTGTGCTGCTATGCACAGCAGAATTATTATCTTTTCAATTATTATGACGATGTGTTAGCTGACATAGGTAATGCATTAGGCATAGATTATTCAAAACGAATCAGAACACTTGGCGAAATAAAAAAGAATTTAGCAAACACGAAAAAATGAGTTGTTACGCTATGACTTTATGAAAAAAACAAAAGCCTCAAGCCCTTGAATTGTAAGGGTTAGAGGCTGATTTTTATCATTTTTACTACAAAACTCAGGATATAATATCCTAAAACAACTAATAAAAAATATAAGGAACCACTTTATATGTTTAGATTTAACGATATTCTAACAAATTGTTTTTCTTGCTTTTATATAATATTAGTGATAAACTTTTATTTATTATTTTTAATTATGGAGGTAAATATGGGTATTTCTATTGATTTTATAAAACAATTGTTTTCTAATCCAGCTTTATTAATTACCATTATTTTAACATTAGCTGTTGTACTTGTTAATGGATGGACAGATGCACCAAATGCAATTGCTACTTGCGTATCAACTAGATCATTAGAGCCCAAAAAAGCAGTATTTATGGCTGCTATATTTAACTTTCTTGGTGTTCTTGTTATGACAATATACAATCCAACTGTTGCTCAAACAATTTATAACATGGTTGATTTCGGTGATAATTCTAAAAACGCTTTAATTGCTTTGTGTGCTGCTTTATGTGCTATTGTAATATGGGCAACTGCTGCATGGTTGTTTGGAATACCTACAAGCGAAAGTCATGCTTTAATTGCAGGCCTATCTGGAGCTGCTATAGCAATTCAAGGTGGACAAGGTATAAACTCTGCTGAATGGATTAAAGTTATATATGGTTTGTTTTTATCAACAATACTAGGTTTCTCATTTGGATATTTAGTTGTTAAATTAGTCGAACTAATCTTTAAAGGATTTAATAGGCGTAAAACAACAAACTTTTTTAAGAACGCTCAAATATCCGGTGCTGCTGCTATGGCATTTATGCACGGTGCTCAAGACGGACAAAAATTCATGGGTGTTTTTATGTTAGGTATCTTTTTATCTAAAGGGCAAACAGGAACTACCGAATTCAACATTCCCTTACAACTAATGGTATTAATTTCTTTAGTAATGGCATTAGGTACTTCTATTGGTGGTTATAAAATAATTAAAACTGTTGGTATGGGCATGGTTAAACTCGAAAAATATCAAGGTGCATCCGCAGATTTAGCTGCTGCATTAAGCTTATTAATATCATCAATTCAAGGCATCCCAGTAAGCACGACCCATACTAAAACAACAGCAATTATGGGAGTTGGAGCATCTAAACGTTTATCTTCAGTAAACTGGAGTATAGTTAAAGAAATGGTTTTTGCTTGGGTTTTAACATTCCCGGGTTGTGGCCTTCTAGGATATCTTATGGCCAAAGTCTTTATGATGATTTTTTAATTAGGAGGAAAAGAACATGGCAAGAAAAAGAGAACAATTTAATTATTTTAATGAGTTTATAAATTTATCTGAGTATTCAGTTAAATCCGCTGTTATGTTATCTGAAATACTAGAAAGTTTTAATCAAAGTGAAATTGCTAAAAATGTTGACGAAATGCATCAAATTGAGCATACAGCTGACACTGCACAACATAAAATATTTAATAAATTATTCAAAGAATTTCTTCCACCAATTGAAAGGGAAGATATTATTAGCTTATCTCAAAGAATCGATGATGTAACTGATGCTATTGAAGACGTATTAATATGTATAGACATTTATAATGTAAAATTAATTAAAGAAGAAGCAAAAATATTTACTAATTTAATTGTTGACTGTTGTAACTTAATGAATTCCTTAATTATAGAATTTAAGCATTTTAAGAATTCTAAAAAATTGCATCCTTTAATTGTAGAATTAAATCGATTAGAGGGTGAAGGGGACAAGCTTTATGCTGATTTTGTACGTTCTTTATATGTAAAGCCTTCTGATCCTATTGAAGTTATAACATGGACTAATATTTTTCATAGACTAGAAAGATGTTGTGATGCTTGTGAAGTTGTTGCTAATACCATTGAAGTAATTGTTATGAAAAATTCATAAATTAAAAACAGGATACTAAGTATCCTGTTTTTTAAATGTTTTTAGTAAGTTTTATCGCTTGGTTTAAATGTAACACAATCTGTTTCATTTGAACCAGTTGCATTCTTTGGATGTACTTCAATCTTTTCAGCTGCACAATGATCACCTGACATATAGTATTCGCAAGTATTTACTATACATTTTACACCATCATTTGGATGTTCCATTTTTTTTGCTTCCATTAGCTTCCTCCTAATAATATAATTTAAATATAGATACTTTTATATTATTAGGATAAATCAGATAAAAAATTCATAACAAAAATTTTATTTTTTTAAACTTCTTTATTTAGTTGGGAAATTGCGTATATATCCCTTCACCCATAATATCTGCCATATTAATCGCTTGAATATCCATTTCATCAAAATTCCTTGTATTAGCTATATAATCTTGTGATAATGTGTTTTCCATTAACTCTCTAAGTAAATCTAAATGTTCATTAAGCATTGCTGACCAGTCTTCTACATGCCAATTATTATTTATTGATGACAAAAACTCTGCTATTTCTTCAGCATTTTGGCGCCAAACAATATTAATCTTGTCTGCATCATCCACATTCCTTAACTTTAAAGCTTTAGCAATATCTGCTGCTATAGATATATGTTCTGTAAATAATCTTGTAATCTCATCACCAACTTCATCTCCGTAAAATACTTTAAATGCATTACCAAAATCCTGTGGATTTTCCATTAAACGATTTGTAAGCGCAGTAGCACTTGGTAAATCCTCTAGGATTGCCATTAACGTTAATTTACTCCAGACTATATGCTGAACCCATAACATTCTAAAATGATTAATTAGATCTACAAGTTTTATATTAATACAATCATCATTCATGCTAGGCATTTGTGGCATACTAGGCATCTGTGGCATAGCTGGCCTCTGTGGCACACTTGGCCTTGTACTTGGCATAGCTGGCATCTGTGGCATACTAGGCATCTGTGGCATACTAGGCATTTGTGGCATGCCTGGCATTACACTTGGCATCTGTGGCATAGCTGGCCTCTGTGGTGCACTTGGCCTTGTACTTGGCATAGCTGGCATCTGTAGCATACTAGGCATCTGTGGCATACTAGGCATTTGTGGCATGCCTGGCATTACACTTGGCATCTGTGGTGCTGGTTGATGCGTCGATTGATTATCTTTATTATTTATCTGTGACATATTTGTACGCGTTTCCACTTTTACTGGTGGACAATAGATTGGAAATTGAACTGCATCACCAGGCCTTATTGTTATTATTTGACCAATTTGAAGATTAAGGGGGTCTATTCCCTTATTTAAAGTCATTAATGATTCAACTGATGTATGAAAAACTTGTGCTAATCTCCATAATGTATCACCTGATCTTATCAAATATCTTATTTCAAACATATTTCACCTTCACCTATAATTATATCTAATCTAAGTTATGAATCATCAATTCAATATGTGACATATTTTGAAATTTTATTATCGGGTAGGAGGGAAAATTAATTAATTTCCCCGACCTCCCACACCACCGTACGTACCGTTCGGTATACGGCGGTTCCTTAGTTTACACAGACTTTCGAATAATAATCTGAGAAATTAATAAATCCTAGCATACTCAATGTTTGGTTATCTAGGCTTTTGCTAAGAATTGGGCTACC
>DUQJ01000131.1 GCA_012837865.1 Clostridiales bacterium
AAGAACCATTGAATTGAATCGAAAATACATAATAGCTATCATACTTATTTTAGATAGCGATCTTGATACTATTAAAGGATATATAATAAAATCGGAAAGGGGAGAATATAATGGGAACTAAAGCAACCGTTTTAAAACTAACATATTTTTCAGCTTTTGTAGCGACAGAAGATTGTGAATTCAAAAAAATACCACGTTGTAAAGATATGGTTATAGGATCAGAAACAACGATTAAATACGAAGATGATTCTAAAAAACCTTTTAATATATCTAACCTGAATCCTTATTGGATTGGAGGATCACTAGTTTCTTTTGTACTCCTATTTGCTCTTTTAATAACTTTAAACCCCAATAATAGAAAAATATTTGCTGTTATTGATGTGGATATTAATCCAAGTGTATCATTTTCAATTGATAAAAATTCAAATGTTTTAAATGTTGATTATTTAAACCAAGATGCTAAGGAACTTTTAGAACGAATAAACTTTAAAAATCAAAATATTGCTGAAGCGGTGACTCTTCTAGCCCAAACTGCAAGAATTATGGAATATGATTCAAGCTTTGTCTTAATTTCTGGTGCTATTAACCAAAAGTTTGACAAAAATAACAACGAAGAAGCACTTTCAGATATTCTTTTATCAATAACAGATAATGAAAAGTTGAAAGAGTTTGAAATTTTAAGCCAGGCAGTTAAGGTTTCAGGCAAGATAAAAGCTGATGCTAAAAAGAATAGAATTAGCCTTGCTAGACAAGCTGCTTATGAACATTCTAATGGGCAAGGAAAAACTATCTCTATTGAACAGATAAAGACTTCATTAACAAGTGATATTTTTTCAATTTTAACTTCTGAAGATATGGAAAATGATGATATTACACGGATTGGAAAATTTGCAGAGAAAAAATCTAACAATGACCCCCTTCCTATTGAAGATCCTAAACCTACTGAAGAACCAGAACCTATTGAAGAACCGGAACCTATTGAAGAAACAGAACCTATTGAAGAGCCAGAACCTATTGAAGAGCCAGAAACTATTGAAGAGCCGGAGCCTAAGGAAGAACCTAAACCTACTGAAAAACCTAAGCCTAAGGAAGAACCTAAGCCTACAAAAAAACCTAAGCCTAAGGAAACTCCAACATCAGGTTCACAAAAACTAACAGTGACCGCAAAAAAGGTCTCTGGTGGTATTGAACTAAATTGGAACCAATTAGAAGGTGATATTGAAACTTTTGACTTCTATAAAATTGTAATGTCAAAGACAAACAGTTCTCCTAAATATCCTGATAATGGTTATTTAGATTATAACTGGAATATTAAAGATACTAGCTTTGTGGTTGATACAGGCAGAACTTATTGGAATTACGAAGGTAAAGATGGTAATCATGTAGAAATAAAAGCTGGAGAAACATATTACTTCTCTATTACAGCTATTTATAAAGATGGTACAAAAGTTTACGGTAGTTCAGCTAAAATAACAATGCCATAAATATATAGAATTATATTTTAAATATACTCCCCCTTATAGGAGGCAGTTTAGAAAATAGAACTGTTAGCTATAAGGAGGAGTTTTTTATTTTAGGTGAACAAATTTTTATATAATGCTTATATTTTCTTACTATAATACCTCGTAAGAAACATAAAACTAAAAAGATTTATAAGAATTAGTACCATTCCAATTATAAGTGAAATTGTATAACCTAAAACAATAAATATTAGTAACATAATACTTGTTGTTATTAATGCAATCATAAGGGTAACTGATGCAGCATATCCCCTTATCGAAATATTACGTTCATCATTTTGTTCTATTATCTGTTTTGTAATTTTTTCAGGTTTATTTTTAATATAATATAATGATAGAATACTAATACCAATCAATGCACTAGCAAAACCATTTAAATAGCGGCTTATTTCACTTAGATTTTCTAGGTTTTCAAGTTTTGCAAACATTGTTAAAACTATACTTCCTATGAATATAAAGATTCCAATTATTAATAAAACCTTATATTTATTTTGCTCTTTTTTTAAATTCATTTTTCCTCTCCTTCATAAATAAAGATTTCTTCAATTTTCTTATTAAAATACTTTGCAATCTTAAACGATAAAATTATTGATGGATTATATCTGCCATTTTCAAGCGAACTAATAGTCTGACGAGAAACATTTAAAACTTCAGCTAATTCTTCTTGTTTTATGCCTCTTTCTTTTCTTAGTTTTTCTAAATTATTTTTCACAATTTCTTTTACCTCCTTTTATTAATTGTAAAGCCTGCTTTACATCCACATTGTATCATTTGTAATATTTGGTGTCAAGTATACTTTACATAATTTTATAGAATATATGATTCTAATAAAAAATAAGGATGATATCTCTTAATTTACTTAGAGGTATCATCCTTATTTATTATTTAGTACTGCTTGGTGCAGAAACTGCACAAGCTGTATTTAGTTTATCATCAATTATTTGTTGTTTAGCACTGCTTGTGCGGCTGCAAGTCTTGCAATTGGCACACGGAATGGTGAACATGATACATAATCAAGTCCAATATTGTGGCAGAATTCAACTGTTGATGGATCACCACCATGTTCTCCACAAATACCAAGTTTTAACCCTGGTTTTTCAGCACGTCCTTTTTCTGCTGCCATTTTAACTAATTGACCAACACCTTCTTGGTCTAGTCTTGCAAATGGGTCTGATTCAAAAATCTTGTTCTCATAATATGATTCTAAAAATTTGCCAGCATCATCTCTTGAGAAACCAAATGTCATTTGAGTTAAGTCATTTGTACCAAATGAGAAGAAGTCAGCTGATTGTGCAATTTCATTAGCTAGTAAACAAGCTCTTGGAATTTCAATCATAGTACCAACTTGATAGTCAATTTTATAATTCTTTTCAGCAATAACCTTTTCCGCTGTTTCAATAACTGCTGCTTTAACATAATCTAATTCCCTTTTCTCACCAACTAAAGGAATCATGATTTCTGGTACAATATTAAAGCCTTTTTCTTGTTTAACTTCAATAGCTGCTTCCATAACTGCTCTTGTTTGCATTCTAGCTATCTCTGGATAAGTAACTGCTAGACGGCAACCTCTATGCCCCATCATTGGGTTAAATTCATGTAACGAATCACAGGTAGCTTTTACTTCATCAAATGTTAATCCCATATCTTTAGCAAGTGCTTCAATATCAGCATCAGCTGTTGGTACGAACTCATGTAAAGGTGGATCTAAGAAACGAATAGTAACTGGTCTACCTTCCATAACTTCATAAATCCCTTTAAAGTCTTCTTTTTGGAATGGAATTAATTCTTCTAATGCTGCTTCTCTAGCTTCTGCTGTTTTAGAAAGAATCATTTTTCTGATTTTTGGAATTCTATCTGGTTCAAAGAACATATGCTCTGTACGAGTTAATCCAATACCTTCTGCACCAAATTTAATTGCATTAGCTGCATCTTCTGGAGTATCTGCATTTGTTCTAACCTTAAGTGTTCTAATTTCATCAGCCCAACGCATAATTCTATCGAACTCACCACTAATTACAGCTTCAACTGTAGGAATATCTCCTAAGTACACATTACCTGCCGAACCATCTAATGAAATGTATTCACCTTCATTAACTTTTTGACCAGCAATTGTAAAGTAGCCTTCTGCTTCATTAATTGTTACAGATTCACAGCCTGATACACATGCTACGCCCATACCACGAGCAACAACTGCTGCGTGAGATGTCATACCTCCACGTGCTGTTAAAATACCTTCTGATGCATGCATTCCTTCAATATCTTCTGGAGATGTTTCAAGACGAACTAAAATTACTCTATCACCTTTATCAGCTGCTGCTTTAGCAGTTTTAGCTGTAAAGTAAACTCTACCTGCTGCTGCACCTGGAGATGCTGGTAGAGCACTATCAATTGGTGTTGCTGCTGCTAATAATTTAGTATCAAATCCTGGGTGAAGTAATTGATCAAGTGACTTTGCATCCATCCTTGCTATAGCTTCTTCTTTTGTAATCATTCCATCATCAACTAATTCACAAGCTATTCTAAGTGCTGCTGGAGCTGTCCTTTTACCACTTCTTGTTTGTAGAATATATAACTTTTTATCTTCAACTGTAAATTCCATGTCTTGCATGTCTTTATAGTGTTTTTCTAATTGATCAGCAATTCTAATAAAATCATCGTAAGCTTCTGGTAATTCCTGTTCCATCATGGAAATAGGATGTGGTGTTCTAATACCTGCAACAACATCTTCACCTTGTGCATTAATTAAGTACTCACCATACATTAAATTTTCACCTGTTGATGGGTTACGTGTAAATGCAACACCTGTACCAGATGTATCTCCCATATTACCAAATACCATTGCTTGAACATTAACTGCTGTGCCCCAACTACCTGGAATATCATTCATTCTTCTATAATAAATTGCACGAGGGTTGTCCCATGAACGGAAAACTGCTGTAACTGAAGCAATTAATTGCTCACGAGGATCTTGTGGGAAGTCTTGTCCAATTTCTCTTTTATAAACCTCTTTAAATCCTTTAACAATTTCTTTTAAATCATCAGCTGAAAGGTCTGTATCAAATTCAACACCTTTGGCTTCTTTAATTCCATCAAATACGACATCAAACTTTTCTTTGCTAACTTCCATAACAACATCAGCAAACATTTGTATAAACCTTCTATATGAATCATAAGCAAATCTCGGATTTCCTGTTCTAGCTGCAAAGCCTTCAACTGCAACATCAGTTAATCCCAAGTTTAAAACTGTATCCATCATGCCTGGCATAGACGCTCTCGCACCTGAACGAATTGATACTAATAAGGGATTTTCATTATCACCAAACACTTTTCCTTGTTCTTTTTCTAATTCTGCTAAAGCTGCAAAAATTTGCTCTTTAACTTCATCAGTAACCTCATTACCTTTTGCATAGTAATCTGTACAAGCGTCTGTTGTAACAATAAACCCTTGTGGAATTGGAAGACCAAGCTTGGTCATCTCTGCTAAATTCGCGCCTTTCCCACCAAGTAAATTTTTCATTGAAGCATCGCCTTCTTTAAATAAATATACCCATTTTGCCATTTTGCTTTTAACCTCCTAAAATTTAATTGTAATTGTTGTTTGCTGTTAAATAAAAATCTGTCTATGATTATTACTAACAGTTAATTATTATTTCAGAGTCATAGGCAACTATTATAACATAAAATAGTTGTTTTATAAACTTGTATATATTAAAACATAAATTTGTCTTCAAAATATGCATTTAAGTCTGCTATTTTAATTCTTTCTTGCTCCATAGTATCACGGTTTCTTATTGTTACCGATTGATCCTCTTCTGATTCAAAGTCATATGTAATACAGAATGGAGTTCCTATTTCATCTTGTCTTCTGTATCGTCTACCTATATTTCCTCTTTCATCAAATTCACAATTGTATCTTTTTACTAAGTCAAGATATAGTTTTTCTGCTGGTTCTGATAATTTCTTTGATAATGGAAAAACAGCGATCTTAACAGGAGCTATCGCTGGATGAAAGCGTAAAACTGTTCTAACATCACCTTCAGCTATTTCTTCCTCATCATAAGCTGCAGATAAAAATGCTAATGTAACTCTATCTAAACCAAGTGATGGTTCAACAACATAAGGAATATACTTTTCTTTCTTTTCGTCATCAAAATATGTCATATCTTCTTTTGAGTGTTCCATATGTTGAGTTAAATCATAATTTGTTCTATCAGCAACACCCCAAAGTTCACCCCAACCAAATGGGAATAAATACTCTATATCAGTAGTTGCAACACTGTAAAATGATAATTCATCTTTATCATGATCTCTAAATCTTAATTCTTCTTCTTTTAAACCTAAACTTTTAAGCCAATTCATGCAAAAATCTTTCCAATAATAAAACCATTCTAAATCAGTTCCTGGTTCACAAAAGAATTGTAATTCCATTTGTTCAAATTCTCTCGTTCTAAACGTAAAATTGCCAGGAGTAATTTCGTTTCTAAACGATTTTCCTACCTGACCAATTCCAAATGGTATTTTTTTTCTTGATGTCCTTTGAACATTTTTAAAATTAACGAATATTCCTTGTGCCGTCTCAGGTCTTAGGTATACAGCATTTTTACTACCATCAGTTACTCCTTGATGAGTTTTAAACATAAGATTAAATTGTCTAATTTCAGTAAAATTATGTTTCCCACAAGACGGACAAGATATTTTTTTCTCATCTATATATTCTTTCATTTGATCGTTAGTCCAGCCGTCAATAGCAGTTGCTAATTCAAGTTCATTTGCATTATTATATTCCTCAATCAAATTGTCAGCTCTAAATCTTTCTCGACATTCCTTACAGTCCATTAAAGGATCTGCAAATCCACCTAGATGTCCAGATGCTTCCCATACTTGAGTGTTCATTAAAATAGCACTATCAATGCCAACATTATTAGGATGTTCTTGTACAAACTTTTGCCACCAAGCTTTCCTTACATTGTTTTTTAGTTCTACACCTAAATTTCCATAATCCCATGTATTAGCAAGTCCTCCATATATCTCAGAACCCGGGTATACAAACCCCCTCGCTTTTGCCAAGGCTACTAATTTTTCCATTGTCTTTTTCATTTCCTTAACCTCACTTACTATTATTATTTATAAACTATAATTGTAGCTTGTCCTTCTAACGTTTCTATTTTGTTTTTATTTATAAGTTTTGCATTAGCAGAATAATATAATATATCATTTTCAATAATAAAATCATATGCATCATTTAAAATTATAAAATTAAGATCCTGGTTTTTAATAATATCTTCTTTAGCTATATCTTTTTTCTTTTTTGTTGTTTTAAATGTTTCTGGTAAGCTATCTAATTGCTCTTGATTAGCAGTTGCAATTTGAAATACGTCTGCATCAACTTTTTGATAATCAGCATATTCAATTAAAGATTTAAATTTTAATTTTAATATTGCTTTGCCTTTGTATTCTTTTGTATCAGTTAATATAACAACTTTTTTGTTTAATTTAGTATTATAAGAATCTATTTGATTTTGTGCAAATTCTTGTAATTCAGTAATACTATAATGATCTTTATCAAAATTTTCTACAATTGCTAGTTCTACTATATGATCCTTTTGAATAAAAAGCGTATTACGTTCTATTTCATCTGGCATAGATGCAGGAGCAATTTTTTTACATCCGTTTAAAGCTAAGCAAATCATAGATATACTTATGATTAGTAATATTCTTTTCATAAACACCCTCCATTTTTATTTTAAGTTATTTTATTGTACCCTCAATTCTAAGTTTTTTCAAGAATAACTTAGATAAAGCTTGGCCTTTTTTATACTTTACCACTTAATATAAGCTTAAGCATATCGTAGGATTTAAAATTATAATCCAAATGTTTTTGTTTGTGTTGACTAATGAGATAATCTAATTCTTTAAAAACCACATCCGTTACTTTGAATGAAAATAATTTAGGAATTTCTGATTGTATTATGTATTGCATGGAATATAAAGTTGTAGGCATTATCCTTATACCATTAACATCTTTTGCTCTGCATCCTTCACATATTATACCATCTGATTCTATTGAGTATGTATAATCTTTTGATTGTGAATTACATTTAACACATGAAAATACATGAGGTGCTAATCCACTTAATGAAATAACTTTTAATTCAAAAATAATTCTAATCATTTCATTATTTATATGTTTTTTTATTAACGCTAAAAGACTTACATATAATAGTCTTAATATTTCTTTTTCATTATTTTCTTCTCTTGTAAAATAATCTACAAATTCACAAAAATACATTCCGTAATACATTGAATCTAAATCGTTTCTTATCTCAGAAAAATAGTTACCAACAGCTACTGCATTTATATTATAGGAAGTCCGTCCGACAAACAAAGTAAACTTTCCGAATGTAAAAGGCTGTGTGCAACCTAATAAGGCGCTATTTGGTCTTCTAGCGCCTTTTGCAAATGCTGATATTTTTCCTATTTCTTTCGTTAATATTACAACTCTTTTATCGTAATCCCCAATTGGCATGGCTGATAAAACCATTCCTGTCACTACTGTCGACATCGACATTATAATCACCTACTTTATTCGCATTATACCCTTGTTCAGTGTTTGTAGAAGTCTCACATGTACAAGCTGTATAATTTAAATAATCCAAAATATCTCCTGTTCTTTCAAATTGTTTCCATGTTCCTCTATTTTTCATTTCATAAGCCCCCTTCAATTTTATAAAATTATCTATATATATAGGTTGCCCATATCATGAAATTTTAAACTAATAATAATATCATTTACCATCATCTTTTTACTATAATAGTCTTTTAAAAATTAGTCTTTTTTATTATAACCATAGTTTTTTAACAAGAATTCGCTATCACGCCAATCCTTTTTAACCTTAACCCATAATTGTAAATTGACCTTACAATCAAGTAGATTTTCTATTTCAATTCTTGCATCACTACCAATTTGCTTTAATTTAGTTCCTTTTTTCCCTATAATTATACCTTTATGAGAATCTTTTTCACATATAATTGTTGCATCAATATCAAAAATAGGACCCCTGCTATTGGTTCTTTCTTTCATTCTATCTATTACTATAGCTATACCATGCGGAATCTCTTCATTTAATAGCTTTAATGCTTTTTCTCTTATTAATTCGGCAACAATTTGTTTCTCTGGTTGATCAGTTATAGTGTCCTCGTCAAAATACATTGGTCCTTCTTCTAGATGATTAAAAATAGTTTCTATTAAATTCTCAGTATTTTCACCTTTGATTGCAGATATTGGAATTATCTCTGCAAAATCACATACATCTTTATATGCATTTATTATAGTTAGAATTTCATGTTTTTTTATTGTATCAATTTTATTAATAATTAATATTATAGGAGTTTTTGCATTGTTTAGTTGTTCTATTATATCTCTTTCAGTTTCTCCAATGGTTATAGATGGTTCTACTAACCATAATATAACATCTACTCCTTTTAGAGTCCTTTGTGCTAATTTAACCATATACTCACCTAGTTTGTTTTTTGCCTTATGAATACCAGGTGTATCAATGAAAATAATTTGCCCATTTTCTTCTGTATAAACAGTTTGTATTATATTTCTAGTCGTTTGAGGTTTATTAGATGTAATTGCAATCTTTTGCCCTATTAAATAATTCATTAATGTTGATTTCCCAACATTAGGTTTCCCCACCAATGTTACAAAACCTGATTTAAATATTCGTTTACTCATAATCTCTCCTTAGTTAAATAAGGTGTTTTATTTGATTAAATAAATCCTTATCTCTTTCTATCTTAGATTCATTACCTACAACGCAGATATTTCCTGATTTTAAAATGGATTCTACTAGAATTGCTAATTTATTAATATCATCATTTGTTATATTAATAATTTCTTGTCTTTCCCTTTTTAAATCATCAATTGTTATACCTACCATATAAGAATTAAATGATCTTCTTCCTTGCATTTGTGGTGTAAGTGGTGTGTCTAAACCACTAATTGTCCCTATAATATATTTTGTTATCTCTCTTTCGTCCGCCTTAAAACTACTTATATAATTCGGCACTCCTTCATAAATCTCATTTGTTTCTTTTAATTTAGGATCTCTATAGGATACAAAGTAAGCATCACCATCAATTCCAGAAAAACCATTCATGCAACCATATGCTCCACCTTTTACTCTAACATTATTCCACAGATATTCATAGCTTAATATTACTTTTAATACCTTTAAGGCACCTGTATATTTTTCACCACTATCAAATAAATTCCCTACTCTTGCAACATATTGTACTTGGGACGAGATTTTAAACCCTTCATTTAATTGCTTTGGATATAACTTTATTTGATTGTACTTATTATTAAGTTTATTTAAATCTAATTTATCATTATTTAAACTAGTTATAAATTCAGGTAAAACCTTTTCAAATTCAACATAACCATCATAATCGGATGTGATACTTATTATTAAGCTGTCTCTTTTAAATATTATATCTATTATTTCTTGTAATTTTTCAACCAAGTCCTTTTTGTTTTCATCAAATTTATTTAATATTTCTTTTATTTTATTATAAAAATCAATTCCACTTAACTGTTCTTTAAATAAGCCATGTTCTGAATAATAAGACATTGCCCTATCTACTGCTACAGCGTGACCTGCGGATATAAACTTCATCTCTATTTTTGATTTTATTTCATTTAAAATATCCTCTATTCGTTTGTTGTTGTCAAGCTTTGTATTGAACATTATTTCCTTAATTAATCTAAGTGCTTCTGGTATCTTATCATACAGGACTTTACTACTAAATTCAAATACTGGCTTGAACTCATGAGTGCTTCCTTTTACGGCAAAACTCTTTACATCTGTGTAGATACCACCAGTATTAATATTAATTTCATTTGATAAATCTAGATATTTATAACTTTTAGTATCTATTATACCTAAAACATTTGAAAGAATAGATAAATACGGTATTAACTCTTGAGGAATATAACTTATATCAAATAAAAATCTTATATAAGCAATAGCATTTGTATGGATTGAGTGATGGATAACCTTAACACCTTGAATTTCTTTTTCTTCGTTTATAAAAGCTTGTACTTTTTCAGTAATATCTTCCCTTTTTAATAAAGGAATTTTATCAAGATCCTCTTTTTGAGATGGTTCTTCCTGATATGTTTTTAAATTAATAGTATTATCAACTATTCCTAATATCTGTTTATCACTTAAATTATTTTTGTATAAAAATAAATCGTTTTTTATTTGACTTTCTATCTCATTTAATAATTCTTTTTTAGGTTTTAAAATTATTATTGAAGAATGTTTATTATTTAATATATATTTTTCTATTAAATCCTCAAAATATCTAGTTTCTATTTTAGTTTTTATTTTCTCAAAGTCTTTACTTCCATGTAAAAATAAAAATGGTTTTTCATCATCATATAACCAACTTCCCAAAGCGCTTAATCCGTATATAAGGCCTTTTGGATATGCTCCATAATCAGCTTCAAGATATCTAAATTCATAATAATTAATTGCTGCTTTTAATGATCTTTTATCTATACCATTTTTAATTATTTTTTTTAATTCCGTCTTTATTGTAGATATAAATTCTTCTTTATCATATTCATTTGTGTTTTTGGCAATTATCGAAAACATCGGTTGCAACATTTCACCTTGGAATGAGCTTAAAATATCTTTACCAATCTTTTTATTAATTAAAGCTTCTTTTATAGGCGCACCAGGTGTTGATAAAAGAACATACTCTAATATTTGAAATGCTAATAATAGCTCTTTATCCAATGCATCACCGATTACAGTATTAAAAGACAAATAAGTATTATCCTTTATATCCTCATTATCACCTAGAGCATAATCTTCATATATTTCTTTTACCTCATTAAAAGGCTCTTGCATTTCAATTTGGGAGTCTATTTCTAAATAATCAAACTTGCTTAAATATTCTTTATCTAACCAGTCTAATTTTTCATAAAAATCCATATCTCCATATAAATATATATAACTATTAGAAGGGTGATAATATGATTTGTGGAATTCTAGAAATTCCTCATAAGATAAATCAGGTATATCATCTGGATATCCTCCCGATTCTACTCCGTAAGTGGTATCTGGGTATAATGAATTTTGTATTGTTTTAAATAATTGTTCTTCTGGTGAAGAAAAAACACCTTTCATTTCATTATAAACAACACCATTATAAATAATTTCATCTTTAATATCTTCTAAATGATAATGCCATCCCTCTTGTAAAAATATTTCTTTTTTCTCATATATATTTGGATAAAAAACCGCATCAAGATATACATCTATTAGATTTTGAAAATCCTTGTCATTGCAACTCGCCACTGGATATACGGTCTTATCTGAATAAGTCATGGCATTTAAAAAGGTGTTAAGTGATCCCTTTATAAGTTCTACAAATGGCTCCTTAGATGGAAATTTTCTTGATCCACATAATACTGAATGCTCAAGTATATGTGCCACACCCGTGTTGTTTTTTGGTGGTGTTCTAAAACCAATATAGAAAACCTTATTATCATCGTCATTTTCTATTAATGCTAATCTTGCATTTGTTTTTTTATGTCTTATAACCATACCAATACCATTAACATCATCTAATTTTTCATCAAAAACTAATTCATACGACTCTGGAAAATAATTATTCATTATATACCTCCGCAAAATATTTACTTATTAGATATTATCATAAATCCAATAATTTGTCATTGTAAAATCTACTTGATATTAGTATGCCTAGTTCTTATATTAATAACAACTCTTTTCTAACGCTTTTATCTTTTTTATTATAATTACAAAAAAATAAGGCATAAAGATTAATTCAACAATTAAGTTCTTTATGCCTTATATATTCTAGTGTTTAAAGTGTCTCATTCCTGTAAACACCATAGTTATTCCATATTCATTACATTTTTTTATAGAGTCTTCATCCCTTATAGAACCACCCGGTTGAATTATAGCTTTAATTCCTGCTTGATGTGCTACTTCTACGCAATCATCAAATGGGAAAAATGCATCTGATGCCAATACTGCACCCTTTGTTGCGTCCATTCCTATTAATTCCTGACCATGCTCAATACTTTGTTTTGTTGCCCAAATCCTATTAACCTGGCCTGGTCCTATCCCAACCGTCTGCATATTCTTTGCCAATGCAATTCCATTAGATTTAACATATTTAACAACTTTCCATGCAAACAACAAATCATCCATCTCGCTATTAGTTGGTTCTCTATCTGTTACTATTTTCAAATCATCTTTATTTAATAATTTTGAATCAATTGTTTGAACTATTAAACCACCATTTACTTTTTTAAGATCATATGAGTTTTCATCTTGTGGTTTTTCAATTTTATCTATTTGTAAAATTCTTAAATTCTTTTTTGTTTTTAATAAATCTATTGCTTCCTTTTCAAATGATGGAGCCACTATTACTTCTAAGAATATCTCCGACATCTCTTTAGCAATATCATATGTTACTTGTCTGTTTAAAACAACTATTCCCCCAAAAATTGAAACTTTGTCTGATCTAAATGCCTTGTCCCATGCAGTATAAATATTATCTGCGCTTCCTACACCACAAGGGTTTCCATGCTTGCATGCAACTACTGTTGGTTCTGTAAATTCTTTTAGTAATTCTAAAGCACCATTTGTATCATTTATATTATTGAATGATAATTCTTTGCCATTTAACTGAATAGCATCTACAAGTGAACCAATTCTCTTGCCTATCTCTCTATAGAAGGCACCTTTTTGATGTGGATTTTCTCCATATCTCATATCCTGAACTTTTTCATAAGTAAGAGTTAAAGTTGTTGGTAAATCAAAATCTTTTCTTTCTTTTTTTATAAAATCAGCAATCATAGTATCATAATTAGATGTATGTACAAAAACTTTTTGCATAAGATGGAATTTAGTTTCTAATGATACTGATTTATTCTTTCTTAATTCTTGAATTACTTTTGAGTAATCATCAGGATCAACTACCACTGTTACATCCTGGTAATTCTTTGCTGCTGATCTTAACATAGTTGGACCACCTATATCAATATTTTCAACCGCTTCACTTCTTGTAACATTTTCTTTTAAAATAGTTTCTTTAAATGGATATAAATTCACTATAACAAAATCAATTGTTTCTACCTCAAGTTCCTTTATTTGATCCATATGCTGCACATTTTCTCTAATTGCTAATATTCCAGCATGAACTTTTGGATGAAGTGTTTTTACCCTTCCATCTAGGCACTCCGGAAAACCAGTTACCTCTGAAATTTCCCTTACTTTAATTCCTTCTTCTTTTAATTTACTGTAAGTTCCTCCTGTTGAAACTATATCAACTCCTAGTGCTAATAAATCTTTTGCAAATCCTACTATCCCTGTTTTGTCTGAAACGCTAATTAATGCTCTCATTTTCTGTTCATTTCCTTTCTTTTCATCTGATATTCACAACAAAAAACCACCTGAACAACCTTGTAACTCTAGATATTGCTTCTCTAAAGGTTACTGGTGGTTGCCCAGGCGGTCGGCATTAACTTTAATCCATGTACTCCAATGGGTAATCTCCCACCTATTTATAAATTTTAGATTTTATAAATAGTTTTTCCGCCAGTCGTACATTTTATTATTATATTACAACATTTGAATAGGTTTTTCAAGTTGCATTCGTTTTTACTTTATACTATAATGATTACAATTGTTTAGAAAAATTGGAGGGCTATATGAGAAGTTTTAAGAATACAAAGATCACTGATTACCTTATAGGACTGATTTTTAGTATGTTATTTGTTTCTATATCAGTTATTATAACAATAAATTTCAGACCCTTGTATTATATTGATATTAAATTCTTAAGCATAGAAAAAGTTTCTGGAATTAGTAAATTTGATATAATTCAAAATTATAATGCCCTTATGGAATTCTTATCTCCATTTTATAATGGTAGTCTTGCCTTTCCAACCCTTTCTTCATCACCTGAAGCATTGCAACATTTCGATGAGGTAAAGGATATTTTTATACTGTTTTACTATATTACTTTTGCTTTATTATCAATTTCAATACCTATTACTATTTATAAAACTAAAAAACGCGACTTTCAATATTTATTTGCATCATCTATAATATCAATAGTCTTACCTATAGTTTTTACATCAATGATTTTTATTAACTTTCAAAAAGCTTTTGTTTTATTTCATAAACTGTTTTTTAAAAATGATAATTGGCTTTTTGATCCTAATCTAGATCCAGTTATTAACATCCTACCATCTGAGTATTTTATGCATTGCGCTTTATTAATTATTCTTTTAATATTACTTTTTAGTTTTATATCCTTTGTAATTTACAAAAATAATAAACGCAGAGGAATACAATTTCGCAAAAACAATTATTTAAATTTATAATATATATTAATTTATTATTTGAAATATAAGGAGAAAAAAATGAGAAAAACCAAAATAATATGTACTTTAGGCCCTGCTACTGATGACGAAAATGTTTTAAAAGAGTTGATTAAATGTGGAATGGATGTAGCAAGGTTTAACTTCTCACATTCAACACAAGAAGATCATCTTATAACACTAAATAAAATCAAAAAATTTAGAGATGAATTTAAGAAACCCATTGCTACATTGCTTGATACAAGAGGTCCTGAAATTAGATTAGGCGTGTTTAAAGAAGGTAGCGTTGATTTAGTTGAAGGACAGTCCTTTACCTTAACTACAGAAGATATAGAAGGTGATTCGTCACGAGTATCAATCACATATAAGAATTTAATTAATGATATCGAGATAGGTTCAACAATACTAATTGATGACGGATTGGTTGAAATGAAGGTTATTGAAAAAACAACTACTGACATTAGTTGTAAAGTAATTAATGACGGAACTCTTTCAGATAGAAAAGGCGTAAATGTACCAGGCGTATTTTTGTCAATGCCTTATATTAGTAAAAAAGACAGAGAAGATATTATCTTTGGTATAAAGAATGGCTTTGATTTTATCGCTGCTTCATTTGTTAGGAATGCAAAAGATATTTTAGAAATCCGTAAAATTTTAGATGAACATAATTGTAAAACTATAAATATTGTTGCTAAAATCGAAAATATTCAAGGTGTTGATAATATTGATGAAATTATTAAGGTTGCAGATTGTATTATGATTGCAAGAGGTGATATGGGAGTTGAAATGCCATACGAAGACCTACCAGCAATTCAGAAAATGATTATCAAGAAAGTATCTAATAGTGGTAAAGTTGTTATTACTGCTACACAAATGTTGGATTCTATGATGAAACATCCTAGACCTACACGTGCAGAAGCGACTGATGTTGCTAATGCTATCTATGACGGTACAGGTGCAATTATGCTTTCTGGTGAAACTGCAGCTGGACATTACCCTGTTGAATCTCTTAAAACTATGGTTCGTATTGCTATTAGAACCGAGGAAGATATAGATTATCTAAAAAGGTTTAGCTATATTGAAAATGCTGAATCACCTGATATTACGACAGCTATTTCTAGAGCAACCTGTAATGTAGCCCATACTTTAAATGCTTCTGCAATAATCACTGTAACAACATCTGGTAGGACTGCAAAGAAAGTATCCCGCTTTAGACCTAATTGCCCTATAATTGCTTGTACTACAGATTCTAATGTTGCAAGACAATTGAATTTATCATGGGGTGTATTACCTTTATTTCTTGCTATCGAACGAGATACATTTGAATTGTTTGACCATGCAGTTCATTTGGTTGAACAAAAAGGATATATTAAAACTGGTGATATAACCGTATTAACAGCTGGTCTACCACTTGGTACATCTGGGACAACTAATATGATTAAAGTTCAAGTTGCTGGTGAAAAACACTAGGATTTTGAGGAGGATTGAATATGAAAAAAGAAGATTATATTAAATGGGATGAATATTTCATGGGAATTGCTTTGTTATCTACTCATAGGAGCAAGGACCCTAGTACAAGCGTTGGTGCTTGTATTGTAAGTGAAGATAATAAAATTCTATCTGTTGGCTATAATGGTATGCCGACAGGTTGTTCAGATGATGATTATCCTTGGAAAAGGGAAGGCAGTAATTTAGAAACTAAATATTACTATGTTTGTCATGCAGAACTTAATGCCATTCTTAATTATACAGGTGGTCATATGAAAGGTGCTAAAATCTATACTACACTTTTCCCATGTAACGAATGTACTAAAGCCATTATCCAAAAAGGCATTGCTGAAGTTATATATATGTCAGATAAATATTCTGAAACGGATTCTGTGAAAGCAGCTAAGAAGATGCTCGATTCAGCAAAAGTAAACTTTAGACAATATAATTTCATTGGTAAAGATTTAGTGATTTCTTTATAAAGAGACCTAAAATAGATTAAAAAGCCGGAGGTATGTGGATTCCCACAAATCTCCGGCTTTCGCTTTATATATTTAATTCTTATTCTTCTACACTATAATTAGGTGCCTCTTTTGTTATATGAATATCATGAGGATGACTTTCTCTAAGTGAAGCTGCAGATATTTTAATAAATTTAGAATTTGTTTTTAATGATTCAATATTTTCTGCTCCACAATAACCCATTCCAGCCCTTAATCCACCTATCAATTGAAATACAGTGTCTTCAACGCTCCCTTTATATGCTACTCGGCCTTCTACTCCTTCAGGTACTAATTTTTTAGCATCTGATTGGAAGTATCTATCTTTACTTCCTTTCTCCATAGAAGCTATCGAACCCATTCCGCGATATACTTTGTATTTCCTTCCTTGGAATAATTCAAAACTACCAGGACTTTCATCGCAACCAGCAAACATGCTTCCCATCATACATATATTTGCACCTGCAGCAATTGCTTTTGCTATGTCTCCCGAATATTTAATTCCACCATCAGCGATAATAGGTACATCATATTTTTTTGCAACTTCATATGAATCCATAATAGCTGTTACTTGCGGAACACCAATTCCTGCTACTATTCTTGTTGTGCATATTGAACCTGGTCCAATACCAACTTTAACTGCATCAACTCCTGCTTCTATTAATGCTATTGTTGCATCTGCAGTCGCTACATTGCCTGCTATAATGCCCAATTCTGGGTATTTACCCCTAACCATTCTTATAACCTTCAGCACATTTGAAGAGTGACCATGTGCTGTATCTATAACTATTGCATCAACTTTAGATTCAACTAATGCATCAACTCTATCCAAGATATCACTAGTTACTCCTACCGCTGCTGCACATAGTAATCTTCCTTGTGAATCTTTAGCTGATATAGGATATTTAATTTGTTTTTCAATATCTTTTATAGTAATTAAGCCCTTAAGATTGCCTTCTGCATCTACTAATGGTAATTTCTCTATTCTAGATTTCCATAAAATATTTTTTGCTTCATCTAATGTAATATCCTCAGTAGCAGTTATTAATCCTTTAGATGTCATGGATTCACTAATTTTCTTAGTAAAATCTGTTTCAAATTTTAAATCTCTATTTGTAATTATACCAACTAACTTTTTACCATTTTGAGTTATTGGTACACCTGATATTCTATATTTGCCCATAAGTTCATTAGCATCTGCTAATGTATTCTCTGGGGATAAGTAAAAAGGATCTGTTATAACTCCGTTCTCAGAACGCTTAACTTTGTCAACCTCTTCCGCCTGTTGCTCAATAGACATGTTTTTATGGATTACTCCTATTCCACCTTGCCTAGCCATAGCAATTGCCATTCTGTGTTCAGTAACTGTGTCCATTCCTGCACTCATCATTGGAATATTTAATTTTATTTTCTTAGTTAAGTTTGTTGATAAATCAACATGATTTGGTATTACTTCGGAATATGCTGGCACCAATAACACATCATCAAAAGTGATTCCTACACCTATAATTTGTCCCATTTCTTTTAACCTCTCTCTCTTTTATTTAGTCACTTTAATAAGTTACAAGCTTCCTTGAATTCTTTTGTTTAATACATTTTATCATCTTTTCATTCGGTTCAAAAATTATTTTTAATTTTTCACTTTCTTTGTTTACAATTATTGTATAACTTTTAGCATTACTATCTCCTGATGAAAAATCTTTAACTTCCAATTTCATCTGATTAAAACTACTTAATGAGTTCGAATTTGTTGGAGCCATTATTTCAACTTGCTCAAAATTAATTCTTAGTATATGTTTGCGTTTTGATTTACCAATTATTTTATCAAAATCAAGTTGGTCATCTACAAAAACATATTCATATTCAATATTTAATCTTGTAAACATATAAGCTGGTATCATAATTGTAAGAACTCCTGTTATGCTATATAATCCACCTACAAAAAGTAAGAACACACCAAATGCAATTACAAGTATTGACAATACTTTGATGAATAAGGATTTTGCATTCTCTTGTTTTTTAACTGCTGTCTCAGCATATAATTCATTCATTTAATACCGACCTTTCATATTACCTTTACTTAACTTCATTTGTCCAGTTATATTTATCTTCGATTTCACCTAATTGAATTCCTGTTATTACATCATATAGTTTATGGCTTAGTTGTCCAATTTCTCCATTGTTAATATTCATAATATGGTCTCCCCACCTTAATTCTCCAACGGGTGAAATAACTGCAGCTGTTCCAGTGCCAAAAACCTCTTCTAATGTTCCATTAAGGTATTCTTGGTATATTTCCTTTATTGATATTTTTCTTTCTTCTACTGGTATATTCCATTCCTTGCATAAAGTCAATACGCTATCTCTTGTTACTCCTGGAAGTATACTCCCTACAAGAGCAGGAGTTATAACTTTACCTCCTATTTTAAAGAAGATATTCATTGCACCTACTTCTTCAATATACTTTCTTTCTATACCATCAAGCCATAAAACTTGTGAGTAGCCTTCTTTTTTTGCTTCTACTTGGGATTTTAAAGATGCAACATAATTTGCACCTGCTTTGGCTTCACCTAATCCACCTCTAACTGCTCTAACATATTCATCTTCAACCCATATCTTGACAGGGTTAAGTCCTTCTGGATAATAAGCACCAACTGGCGATAGGATTATCATAAACTTATATGTTCTGGATGGCCTAACACCTAAAAATGGATCCGTCGCTATTATAAATGGCCTAACATACAAAGATGTACCCGGCTTAGTTGGTATCCAATCTTCATCTTGTTTAATGACAGTTTTTATAGCATCTATAAATACTTCTTCTTCTATTTCTGGTATACATAATCTTTTGTTTGTTTTATTTGTTCTTTGAGCATTTTTATTTGGTCTAAATAATAAAGTTCTGCCATCTTTTGTTTTATAAGCTTTTAAGCCTTCAAACATTTCCTGTCCATAGTGGAAAACCATGGTAGCAGGATCTAAAGACAGTGGCTGATATGGTATTACTCTTGCATCATGCCATCCTTTATCAATATCATAATCCATAATAAACATGTGATCTGTGAAAATAGTTCCAAAAAGCAAGTTATCATCTTCGTTTGGTTTCGCCTTAGGGTTATTTGTTTGAGTAATCTTAATATCCATTTGTAACTCCTTTTCTAAATTTTATTTCATTTCTTTCTATGATATTCATTAAATACATATTCCAAATCATGGTATGTTTGTTCCTCAGATGAAGCAACTAATTCCCAATCACTTGCTTTGTCTAAATTCGGGAAAAATGTGTCAGCATTATATTCATAATCTATTTTTGTTACATGAGCAACTGTACATTTATCAAGCATTTGCTTGTATATGGTTTCTCCACCTATTACAAAGATATCTTCACTTTTATATTCTTTTACCGCATCTAATGCTTCTTCAATTGAATTTACTACTATTGCATCTTTTATTTTATAATCTTTTTGTTTTGTTATAACAACATTTAATCTATTTGGTAGAGGTTGGCTAGCCGGCATAGATTCCAAGGTTTTTCTTCCCATAATAACAGCCTTATTAGTAGTTTGTAATCTAAAGAACTTTTGGTCTGATGGGATTTTGACAAGTAGATCACCTTTATATCCTATAGCCCATTTTTTATCTACTGCAACAATCAAATTCATAATTTTACTCCTTATTAATATCTATGTTTAAATAGCAACAGGTATCTTTTCCACCTTATTCCCATGTTTATAATCGATTAATTTGAAATCGTCTACTTTAAATTTATAAAAATCTTTCACTTCAGGGTTTATCCAAAGTTTTGGAGCTTTATATATCTCTCGATTAATTAATTCCTTAATTACTGGAATATGTCTATCATATATATGAGCATCAGCAATGACATGAACTAGCTCTCCCACTCTCATATCACAAATCTGCGCCAACATATGGATTAATATTGCATATTGACATACATTCCAGTTATTCGCAGTTAAAACATCATTTGATCTCTGATTTAAAATTCCATTAAGTATAAGTTTTTCACTTTCACTATCTTTTGTTACATTAAAAGTCATACTGTATGCACACGGATACAAATTCATTTCGTGTAAATCATTGTGCACATATAGATTAGTTATAATCCTTCTGCTATAGGGGTTATTCTTCAAATCATAAATCACCCTATCCACTTGATCCATCATTCCTTCTTTATAACTATGTCCAACTCCTAATTGGTATCCATATGCCTTACCAATAGATCCATCTTCATCTGCCCAACTATCCCATATATGACTATTTAATTCATTAATATTATTAGACTTTTGTTGCCAAATCCATAATATTTCATCAATACAGCTTTTAAATGCTATCTTTCTTAATGTCAATGCTGGAAATTCTTTAGATAAATCATAACGATTAACAATACCAAATTTCTTAATAGTATATGCATAAGAGCCATCGTCCCATTTAGGTCTTACTTTTTCTCCTTCTGTACTAGTACCATTCGATAAAATATCATTACACATATTTATAAATATGTTGTCAGCCAAGCTCATAATCGTCTCCTCCATCTATTTAACTTTATCATTATAGATAAGTATTGTTTCTATTGTACAATAGATAGAATAAGTTATCAATATATAAAAAGGATGACCATTATAATTATTGGTCATCCTCTTTTATTAAATAAGAATTAATTTTTCTTCTGTATATTTTTTTATATTGGATGCATTTACATGCTTTGCCACTATACCGTTCTCTATTACAACTAATGTAGGGGCCAACATTATGCTAAATTGTGTTGCTAACTCTTGGTTTTCCTCTGCATTAACAATTGTATATTCTGTGTTTTCTAAATATTGTTTTGCTATCTCACAGTTAGGGCATGTCTTTGTTGTAAATAAATATAATCCATCAGCTTTACCAGTCATATTAAACTCATTTATATTATCTGAATTATTTATTACTTCTGATACTGGCATTTCTCTTGAATTTGCTGGTTCATATAATTTTCTATCCTTATATTCTTGAGATTTTCCTTTATTCCAGTTTTGTACTGGGCGATAATATCCTGTAATACGACTATAAACTTCTGCTTTCCCTCCACACTCTGGGCAGTTAAAATGTTCACCCGCCAAATAACCATGGTTACTACATACCGAGTATGTTGGAGACATAGTGTAGTAAGGTAGTTTATAATTTTCTGCAATTGTTCTAACAAGCTTAGATGCCGCTTCCCAATCAGGAAGTTTCTCGCCTAAAAATGCATGAAATACTGTTCCTGAAGTATATAATGTTTGTAATTCATCTTGAATATCTAAAGCTGTAAAAACATCATCTGTAAAGCTAACAGGTAAATGTGAACTATTTGTATAATAAGGAGTACTTGCCGCATCTCCCGCTGCAATAATGTTTTTCCAACGTTTTCTATCATGTTTTGCAAGCCTATAACTAGTTGATTCTGCTGGTGTAGCTTCTAAATTAAATAGATCTCCATATTCTTCTTGATAATCTGATAAACGATCCCTCATGTGGTTTAAAGTCTTTTTAACAAAGTCTCTTGTCTTTGGGTTAGTCAAATCCTCTCCTAACCATTTTGCATTTAAAGCAGCTTCATTCATTCCTAATAGACCAATTGTTGAAAAATGATTATCAAAGTTGCCTAAATAACGTCTGGTATATGGATACAAACCTTCGTTTAATAGTTTTGTAACTACTGTTCGTTTAACATTAAGAGATCGGGCAGATATATCCATCATCCTATCTAGTTGTTTAAAGAATTCTTCTTCATTTGCAGATAAATATGCAAGTCTTGGCATATTAATAGTAACAACACCTATCGAACCAGTACTTTCACCTGCTCCAAAAAATCCTCCAGTTTTCTTTCTTAATTCTCTTAGGTCTAACCTAAGTCTACAACACATTGATCTAACATCACTTGGCTCCATATCACTGTTGATATAATTTGAGAAATATGGTGTACCATATTTTGCTGTCATTTCAAATAGCAATCTATTATTTTCAGTATCTGACCAATCAAAGTCTTTAGTTATAGAGTATGTAGGGATTGGATATTGGAAACCACGACCATTGGCATCTCCTTCTATCATAATTTCTATAAAGGCTTTATTAATCATATCCATTTCTTTTTTACAGTCTTTATATTTAAAGTCCATGTCTTTTCCGCCAACTATACATGGTAGTTCAGCTAAATCGTCTGGGATAGTCCAATCAAGTGTTATATTACTAAATGGCGCTTGTGTTCCCCAACGGCTAGGAGTATTTACTCCATATATAAATGATTGAATACATTGTTTAACTTCTTTATATGTTAAATTGTCCACTCTAATAAAAGGAGCCAAGTAGGTATCAAATGATGAAAATGCTTGTGCACCAGCCCACTCGTTTTGCATAATTCCAAGAAAGTTTACCATTTGATTGCATAATGTTGATAAATGACCTGCTGGCGAGGATGTTATTTTACCTGGTATACCGCCTAATCCTTCTCTTATCAATTGTTTTAATGACCACCCTGCACAATAACCTGTCAGCATAGATAAGTCATGTATATGTAAATCTGCATTTCTATGAGCATTAGCAATCTCATCATCATATATCTCTGATAACCAATAATTCGCTGTTATAGAACCTGAGTTATGTAGGATTAATCCACCTACTGAATATGTAACTGTAGAATTCTCTTTAACTCTCCAGTCTTCTTCCTTCACATATGAATTAACTATATCTTTATAATCTAGAATAGTTGATTTCATATTACGGATTTTTTCTCTATTCTTACGATATAGGATATATGCCTTAGCAACTTCCGTATATCCTGCGTGCTCAAGTACATGCTCTACACTATCTTGTATATCTTCTACATGTATAACTCCCTCTTGCACCTTGCTTTGAAAATTTGCTGTAACTCTTAACGTTAACAAATTAATAATTTCATCATTGTAAAGATTTGAAGTTGCATTAAAAGCTTTGACAATTGCTGCCGCAATCTTGCTCATATTAAATTCAACCTTTTGTCCATCTCTTTTTTCTAAATTAATCATAAAAATATAATCTCCTTCCCCTTGGCTAACTCTTTGCTATAACTTACTATTTAGATAATAACAAATATCAGTAGATTAGTCAATACAAAAATACTAGATATAGTGAATTATTTTCCTTCATCACTACATCTAGTATAAACTCAGTGTATCTATTTAATTGCTGCTTACAAGCTATGTTCGAATCCTTTTGGCACATAAGCTTTTATAAATATTCCTTCTTGTCTATATTCCTCTTCTAATAATATTCCTGATTTGCGAATAATCTGTATTTTACTTGCATCATCATATGAAATGACTTTTTCAACATAGACCTTTTGGTTTTTTAATACATCTTCAATTATTTTTAATAAAGATTGTGTATTATCGCCTTTTTTTGCTGATATCTTTACTGTATAATCAGCTTTTAAATCTTTAATAAGAGATTCTTCTTCCATTTTATCCTGTTTGTTAAATACAGTAATTATTGTCTTATCTTTAATACCAAGTTTTTCTAAGGTCTCATAAACAATATGCATTTGAAGATTAGCATTTGGACTTGAACTATCTACAACATGTATAATTATATTCGCATACTTAGCCTCTTCTAATGTACTTCGGAAAGCCTCTATTAAATGATGAGGAAGTTTCCTTATAAATCCTACAGTGTCTGTTAATAAGATTTGTTCACCACTATCCAAGGTGAAATTCCTGGTAGTTGGATCTAAAGTTGCAAACAATTTATCTTCTTCTAAAACTTTAGCATCCGTTAAATAATTAAGCAGTGTTGATTTACCAGCATTAGTATATCCTACAATTGCAACTACGGGAATAAAACTATTGCTTCTTAAATTCCTTGTAATTTGTCTGCCTTTTTTAACGTCATCTAATTCTTTATTAAGAATTCCAATTCGTTCCCTTATTACGCGTCTGTCTACCTCTAATTTCGTTTCACCCGGTCCTCTTGTACCTATTCCACCTGCAAGTCTTGATAGCTCGTTACCTAAGCCTATAAGCCTTGTAGAGCGATATTTTAACTGAGCGAGTTCTACTTGTATTTTTCCTTCTCTTGTCGATGCTCTAGATGCAAATATATCAAGAATCACTATCGTTCGATCCAACACTTTAATTTGTAATTCATCTTTAAGATTTCTAAGTTGTGCTGGTGATAACTCATCATCACAAATAATACCTGTTGCACCTTTATCATATGCAAAGTTCTTTAACTCATCTATCTTCCCTTTACCAATATAAGTTGCTGGATGGACTTTTTCTCTGTTCTGGGTAAGCCTTCCAACCACCACTCCACCTGCGGTATACACCAATTCTTTTAATTCATCTAATGATTGTTCCGTATCATCATTCTCAAAAGCCGTTACCCCTACTAATATAAATCGTTCAATGTCATCTTTTATTTCAATTAGACTCATAAGCTACCTCTTCCTCTAAAATCATCTTTAAAAATTCTTCTTCCCTAATTGCCGAATCATCGTTTGGATATTCTTTCAAATACTCTTTAGTCTTTTCATAAGCTTGTTCATATTTGCCCAATTTCTCATATACTACAATTTCATTTCTTTTAAACACCTGAATAAAAGATTTGTCATACAAGTCAATTCCTTTTTCATATATATTTAATGCTTTTTTATAATCTTGCTTTTTCATATATAAATTTCCCAATTTATTAAAAACATAATTATTTTGATTAAGATTATTGTTATTTTCTATATATTTCTCATAATAATTGATTGCTAAATCTATATCTTTGTTTTCTGAATGTATCTCTCCAATATAAAAATACGATTCTATAAAGCTATCATTGGCTAAAAGTTCAAATTCCGTTAAAGCCCTATCATATTCTTTTTGATAAAAATAAATTCTTGCCTGGTTAAAACGACTAGTTTTTGTATTTAATTCTTTTATCTCAAAGTTATTAAAAACATTATTAGCAGCATTTAAATTGTTTTGTTTCATATATACATTATATAAATTAATATGATAATCAAAGTTTGATTTTTCAATTGAAATTGCCAGCTCATAATTTTCTAGAGCTTTATCATAATCCCCAATCATAAAATAACTATTTGCTATTGTTGCAAACACTTCTGATTTTGTATTATCACTATCTATTATTTTTTCTAATATTTCAATTGATTCAATAAATAATTCTTGTTTATTCAATAAAACTGCCTTATATAATAATATGTCCAAGTTTAAATTTGTTAATTCCTCAATATCTAAAGCTTTATTGTATTCTATTAAAGCCTCTTCATATCTTCCTAAATTGTATAGTGCTAATCCTTTTAATATATGTATCTTTTTATTGTTTTGTTGTATTATTTTTAAATCTTTATCAAAACTAATCTTATCTAGTTCTTCAATTGCAATTTCATTATTCCCTTTTAATATTAAAGCCTGAGCATATGAAATTATATAATCGGCTTTGTTAGGATTTATTTGTACAGCCATCATATAGTCATTAACTGCATTCTCATAATTAGATTTTGACATTGCAAGATTACCTTTTTTATAGTAATGTGATGATGATTTTGTACTGCATCCTGTTAGAAATGATAAACTTAATGCTATAATAAAAACCCGAACAACTTTTTTTGACATATTTGCCTCCAGTTTTGACGAAAAACATCGAATATTATATTAATTATATCTTATAATTATTACAACTTCAACAATAAGCTAATATTAGTTTTATATATAATTACAAAAAAAGCTTATAGTAACGATATAATTTTATATCATTCTATAAGCTTTATTAAATTTCTTGATTCTTATATTAATCGATTTAGCCTATTTGTATTTTCTACTTTATATTAAGAGTCAAAAAATTTATTTCCATATTAATCTTTTTTAGTGTTTTTATTAGGAGTGCTGTTAGATATTTCATAATTATTATTTTTCTCTTCTATATAATCTTTTAATACTAAGTTAATATATTGAGAAAATGATCTATCATCGTCATCTGCTAATTCTTTTACTTTATTAACAATATCTATATCTAAAGTTATACTTACTTTATGCTTAAGAGGTTTTATGTCTAACACCACCTTTATAATAAATATACCACTAAATCATTCCAAAGATGCCATTGTAGCATAAAGTAGTATAAAGTAGTATCGACTATGGCTTAGTCTTTTAATTTATTTTAATGTTTTTTCATTGACATTCTCTAGTTACCTAATATACAATTAATAAATCTAACATAAACATGGCAGAATATAATCTTTACTAGAGGAGGATTTTTTAAATGGATTTTTTGTTAACCGGAATTATGTCCATTACATGGCAACAGCTTTTAATGTATGTAATAGGATTTTTACTTATTTATTTGGCTATTGCCAAAGATTATGAACCTTCACTTTTATTACCTATGGGTTTTGGTGCTATACTTGTAAATTTACCACTTTCAGGAGTGCTTAATCAAGTGTTACCTGGGATAGGTAGTACTAACGGTATAATTGAATGGTTGTTTAATGTTGGGATTGAAGCATCTGAAGCTTTTCCCCTACTTTTATTTATTGGCATTGGTGCCATGATAGATTTTGGTCCATTATTATCAAATCCTAAGATGTTGTTATTTGGTGCTGCAGCTCAATTTGGAATCTTCTTCACTATCTCTATTGCCACCTTATTAGGCTTTGATTTAAAGGATGCTGCATCTATTGGTATGATTGGTGCTGCAGATGGACCTACTGCAATATTAGTTTCACAGGTTTTAAAATCAGGTTATATAGGTGCAATTACCGTCGCCGCATATTCATATATGGCCTTAGTACCTATCGTACAACCAATTGCAATTAAATTGGTTACAACTAAAAAAGAACGATTAATTAAAATGACTTATAATCCAAAATCAGTTACTAAGAAAACCAGAATCTTTTTCCCAATAATAGTAACAATGATTGCTGGTTTCATTGCACCGCAATCAGTTGCTCTAGTAGGATTCCTAATGTTTGGTAATTTAATACGCGAATGTGGTGTACTTAACAGCTTGTCTGATTCAGCACAGAATGTACTCCCGAATTTAATTACCTTATTACTTGGTATTACTATTTCATATAGTATGAAAGCAGATCTTTTTGTACGATTTGATACGCTTCTTATAATGTGTTTAGGTTTAGTAGCATTTGTGTTCGATACAATAGGTGGAGTTGTTTTCGCAAAATTCTTAAACCTATTTCTTAAAAATAAAGTGAATCCTATGATAGGTGCTGCAGGAATATCTGCCTTTCCTATGTCAGCACGCGTAGTGCAGAAAATGGGATTAAAAGAGGATCCATCAAATCATCTTTTAATGCATGCTGTTGCAGCTAATGTATCAGGCCAAATTGCCTCAGTTGTTGCAGGAGGTATTATATTAACTTTGCTATCTAAAATATTATAATCTTTATTAAATAACGAAAGGGGAATTCTTATGAACCAAGACTTCTTATATTCTCTAGAAATAATGTGGAAGGGTATGTCCGGTATATTTATTGTTATATTAATTATAACTTTTGTAGCATTATTATTAGCTCAACTTACTAAAGAGAAAAAAGATATTAATTCAAACTAATTGAATATTATATATATTTCATGCCCCTTATGTATTTCATTACACTAAGGGGTTTATATTTTCTAATTCTAAAAGTCTTTTCTTTAGATCAAGGCCCCCTGCATATCCTATGAGTTTTCCGTTTGTTCCTATTACTCTGTGACAAGGCACTACTATCATTAATGGATTTTTATTGTTTGCCATGCCTACAGCTCTTGAAGCTTTAGGATTGCCTATTTTTTCAGCGACCTTCTTGTATGTCCATGTTTCACCATAAGGAATTTGCCTTAAAACATCCCATACTTTCATTTGAAATTCACTACCCTTTAAATTTAAAGGCAAATTAAATACTTGTCGACTTCCTTTTAAGTATTCATCAAGTTGCTTTTTTGCCTCTTTTAATACTGCTGTTTCTTGCATATTATATTTGTTTGAATATTCATTAAAATCACTTTCATTAACAAAATCAATATTGGTAATACCAATTTCATCTGCAGAAATCAATAATAATCCTATTTTAGTTTTATATATAAATCTTTTCATACCTTCTCTCCTATCTATTTAAGATGATTTAAATTGTTACTAAAAATCATATCATTATTATTAATTGTGTTCAAGTTGTTTCATAGTTTTGATTATCTTATCATATATTATAAAAAGAAAATTCTAAGGAGATTATATGGAATTTAAAGATAGTGAAACATTTAAGAACTTACAACTAGCGTATGAATACGAAGTAGAATCTGTAGGTGAGTATAATATATTCTCTGCTAAAGCGCATCAAGATGTTCTTATAGAAATAAGTGAATTGTTTATGAGAATTTCCCAAAATAATTTGTTTATTGGTAGAAGGTTTAGAAACATTTTTAACGAAAAACAACCTGATACCTTACAGAATTTAAGTGAAGCAATTGCCACTGAACGAAATGCTGATCAAAACATGTATAGAGAATATAGTGAAATTGCTTTAAAAGAAGGTTATAATGATATCGCATCACTTTTTAATGGGGTTGCTAATATAAAATTAAATCATAGTGTTATGTTAGAATCTGCTGCAACTGATTTACAATTAGGCACTTCATTTTGTAGAAACTTTGAAACTTTATGGGTATGTCTAGGCTGTGGAAATATTATGAGTGGAACATGTGCCCCTGAAGTATGTCCAGTGTGTCTTTTCCCACAGGGCTACTACGAACTTCTCACATATTATGACACTAGACTTTCTAACAATTAATATTGCTTGACAGTCCAATTACAAAAGAATAAAATATTAACATAGGACACCGTGACCTTCTTATTTGGGGGTAATTATGAATACTAAAACAGAATTGAATTTATATATTATACTTTCTTCAACTCCATATAAAATGGGCAAGTTTATACGAACAATAACAAAAAACGAATATAACCATGCCGCTATTTCGTTTGATATTGAATTAAAAACCTTATATTCTTTTGCCCGCCATTATAAAAAAGCCCCTTTTTATGGGGGGTTTGTAACTGAGTCCTGCCTTCGTTATAATGCGGAAAAACATTTTTCTAATATTAAAGTATACGCTATTCCTTTGACAAAAAAAGATGAAGAATGTTTAAGTGATTATTTAAATTATTTTAAATCTCACCCCGATAAATACCTTTATAATATGTTCTCTGCAATTTTAGTTCCATTTCGGAAAAAGATTGTTATTAATAACGCATTTACTTGTGTTGAATTTGTAACTAGTATATTAAGCCTAATTGATGAAAGAATAAATATTTTGGATTACTATTCGATAGCTGACTTAGAAAATTTATATCAAGATAAACTAATATACGAAGGCATATTTGAAACTACAAAAGATGTATCAAATTGGTCGAATGATACTTTTCTAGAAAGTAACGGATTAACCACTAATGCTTTTTATACTGCTAGATCATTTTACAGGCTAGCTAGTAATTACATTCAAAAAAAACCTAAATAATGTTTTTATATAATGCCAATTATCTAAATAATTTATTTTAGACAATTGGCAATTAATTTATCTTAAATTCAAACTATTTCTTAAACACAATGCCCCATATCCTAATGTTATATTGGGATAAACAGTTTCTACTCTTAGCTTTCTTGCACCTGCGATAAGGTATGCTTTGATTTTTTCACCATATAAAAATGGATCATTTCCATCTATGATTCCCCACTCCATTAATAAAGCTGCACTACCTGTTACAAAGGGTGTTGCCATTGATGTTCCACTCCGCATTGTATATCCTCCTCCTGGTGAAGTTGACATTATGTCGACTCCTGGTGCAACTAAATCTGGTTTGATTTCCCCCGTCGCTGTATAACCCCTACCAGAAAAAGCAGCAATACTATCCGTATACGCGTTATATGCTCCTACTGCAATTGCCCTATATACAGTTGATGGTATTGTTAAAGTTGTAATCTCTGATGGTATTAAAAATCTTGTCGTTTGATTTATTGTCGACCCTGCTGGGAGCCACATATTATAATTTCCTATTACAATATTTCTTGGAACCAATTCAATTCTCCATATACCATAATCAATATAAGTATCTGTAGAAATTAGTTCTATATATATTTCTTGCATCGAGTTATAAGGCGTAGGTTCACCATAGTACAAAAGTATTTCGGTCTGGCCTAAGATAAATTGTTGTTTACCAAGAATTTTAGGAATTGGGCCTACTCTAGTTCCACTTGGATTAGTAATAATAATATCAAATTCATCAAAGTAATTCTTCCATATTTGTATATTGGTTGAAAACTCGAAATTACTAACAGCAATATCTACTTTCGAATTACTACTCATTTTTACAATACCTTGAGCATGACGGCCTGAAGCACCTTCGTTTCCAGTCCCAATCACTATGCTGGTCTTCCAATAATTTGCAATATCATTTATATATTCTTCTAACAATGATCTCCCAGTATGTGCACCATAATTATTCCCAAAACTAATATTGATAGCAAGAGGTCTTTTAAGCTCTGTTGCTCTGCGTATTACATAGTCTATTCCTTGCATAAGTTGAGTTGTTCTCGGAAATGATTCTCCCACTGATGATCCAAGCTTGACTATCAAAAGTTCACTTTTTGAAGCCACACCTCTATATAGTCTATTACTTGCTCTTCCATTCCCTGCTGCAATACCTGCTACATGGGTCCCGTGACCAGATAGATCTAAACTCGGTACTATACTGAATCTTTCCGGTATTGGTAAAGTTAAAGCCTCATTAATCTGTTCTCTCGTATACAATGCCCCTTGATAAAAACCATCTGGAGCTAATCCTTGTATTGTTTGATCCCACAGTTCTAATATTCTTGTAGTACCATCATCATTTATAAAATCAGGATGAGAGTAATCTATTCCTGAATCTATTATTGCAACTAGGACTCCTTCACCAAACAAATTATATGGTGGCAATGTAACTGGTGTAATGCATGATGAGATCTTTCCCATATTAACTTCCGCAAAAAGCCTCTTTGGTTTTTCTATAAATTCTATTTCTACATAATTATCCAATCTCTTTATTTTATCTTCTTCGATAATAATTATTGCATATTCATTACTTAATTCAACTATAATTACATCTAGTTCATTCTTTAAAAGTTCTAAATCACCATTATACTTTACAATAAGTTCCCAAGTTTTATTTTCCGATGAATAACCAATATTAAGATCTAATGTTTTTTCTCTAACTTCTTCTGAAACTTCTAGTGCTAAATTTAATTGGTTTTCAGCTTTAATAATTGGCATAATTTCTCCTCTATATTATTTATTTGTCAATTCTTCTAGTGTCCCAAATTGATAGCCCATAGCCTCCCACTCATTTAATAAGTCATCTAATATTTCCGAGTTAGTTTTTGATGTACTATGAAGAAGTACAATTGCACCTGGATGAATTCTACCAATTAATTTTGTAAAAGCTTCTTCTTTAGTTGGTTGCTTATCAAGATACCAATCTACATATGCTAAACTCCAAAAGAATGTTTTATATCCCATTTCCTTAGCCATTGCTAGATTATTCTCACTATATTTTCCTTGTGGTGGGCGGTAATGTTTAATCATTTTTTGTCCCGTAGTTTCTTCAAATAAAGTTTCAAGACTTTCTATTTCCTTTTTAAAAGCTTCTTTACTACTTATTTTTGTCATATCAGGATGATTATATGTATGATTTCCAACGCTATGCCCTTCATCCACAATTCTTTTAACTATTTCAGGGCAAGTTTTAATATAGTTGCCTACTAGAAAAAAAGTTGCTCTTACATTATGTTTCTTTAAA
>DUQJ01000132.1 GCA_012837865.1 Clostridiales bacterium
CTTATTATGCTAGAATATTGCCAGATAATTGTTTCACAGTTTATTGCATTAAGGGTTACACCTTTTACATGGATCATAGCCTTGTGAAATTAAATCTTCTCTATCTCCCTTATACTCTTGCATATTACTATCCTTTATAGTTTTAACACTTGAGCATGTTGGATTGTGAAATTTCTTTGTATTTGTGTTAAGCACGTATCTTATCTCACTAGTTGGTGTCTTATCTTCTTCAATCGGTGTTGCGGTTGGTGTCAGTGTTGGTTCCTGTACTGATATCGTTCCATCAAGTTCACTATTTCCTGTTTTATAGTCGATGATGACCCCAGGTTGCTCATTATAAACATATACATTAAATAAAATTCCATCGCCATTATCTTCGACAGATTTTGCTTCCATAAGAACACCACTCGCTACTAAATTACTTCCCTCAAAGATTGGTGTGACACTATATAAAACATGATTACCTGTTTCCTTCACATAATCTGCAACCATATTTTCAAAGGGAAGCATTCCATCAACATTCATGTATCTAGTGCCAGTAATCAAATTTTTTGTATTCGCATTTTCACCGGTCAACTGAAAACCTATTAAATGGCACCTATTGTATAAGTAATTTCCACTAACTACACCATTATACTTCACTGTTTGCCATCCTGATGGCCTTACTGAACCAATTGATCCACGTTTTTCTGTAGGCATGATATCTCGTCCCACACTTGCTATAGAAACACCGCATCTTTCTAAATCATCCAGGTTTGAATAACTTTCATATGATGTAGCTGCATATATAAGTTCTGCTTCTATAAAAAATGGATTATTATCATTAACAACCACATATGCCTTACCTGAATATGCTGGAATAGCTGATAAATCAAATTGTCCTATAGAATCAGTATTTGCAGTTACATATTTCCATACAGATGCCGGAGTCGTTCCTATCGCTAGGATAAACACTACTGCAAGCACAACTGGTTTAAACCATTTTGCTTTAACAGGTATTTTCCCCCACATGTTTTTTATTGCTTTAATAGGAAGAGCGGCTATAGCACCAATAAAGAAAACAATTGCCCCAAATGACGGAAATGCTACCATACCTAATAATGCTAATATAATAACGACAAACCAGTAGATTCCCCTATACTGCTTTCTTTTTACTTCTTGTCGCTTCTGCTCTTTTTCAAGCTTCTTCTGTTTTCTTGATTTAAAAGCCATCTTTCTTCCACACCTCCACAGTAATTTTATCATGCGATGTTCCTTTAAAGTCCTCTGACTTTGCAAGCATCATCTTGTGTTCTAATGGATTGAAATCCAATTGTAAATCACTTGGGTACCTTCTGTTCCACCTAATAATAATCATTTCTTCTATCTTATATTCGAAAGCTGCTACACTCATATCTTCCACAAAGCAAAACTCTCCATCCCTCGCCTCATCCATTGGTTTTTCCGAAACACGGACATATGGTGGAATATCACTAAACTGTTTTCTTGTATATGCATTCATCCACAGGACCGAATCTTTCGTCATTTCAAGTATATACCCCCTTAAAATGGTATCCTGACTTTGCCTTCTTTGATTGAACAACATGCCATTGTCATCATCTATAGCAACTATTATCTTCATTTAACATTTCTCCATTTCTATCTTAAAACAGGAACTAATCTCTTACTAAACTTTACCACATTCTAAGTGATTTCTCAATTAGGATTGTCAGGCTTTTTATCGCATAGAAAAAGTGATTTTATTACTTTATATTTTCTATTTCATTAAACTCACTTACCTCTACTTCAATTCCATTTGTCAATATGGTAATGGCTCCAGATTTATATGTAATCTTATATTTACTCCCTATCTTTTCAAGCCGTTCTAGCAATTCCTCATGGGGATGACCATAACTATTAAACCGGCTAGAAGAAATAAGTGATATCTTTGGATTTATAACGTTTAGAAAATCCTCATATGTAGAATGTTTTGACCCATGATGGGCTACTTTTAATACAGTATATTTCCTAGGCTTTTCTTTAATAATATTTTCAGTAATAATCATTTCTCCATCCCTTTCTAAATCTCCCGTAAGCAAAAGACTAAACTTTTTATAAATAACTTTTAATACTGTTGAATAGGAATTTCTTGAACCTGGATTAAATCCAATACTTGGGTGTAAGCATGTAATACGCAGATCACCATCTATAATTGTATCTCCTGATTTTATATAGCCTATTTCTATTCCATTAGACTTTGCTAATTCAACCATCTCTATATAGGCTTTATCAACTAAGGATGTTTGAGGTAAAATTAAATTTCTAATGATAATACCTGAATTTCTATTAGGATTACTTATAATCTCTAATATGCCACTTATATGATCGTAATCCAGATGGCTAATAATTGCATAATCAATTTCCTTTATGCCCTTTGATTTAAGAAATGGACTAATCCTGTTTTTCCCTAGGTTTTTAACATCACTACTACCTCCATCAATAAAATATATTGTATCGGATTCTGATTTTATAAATATCCCATCGCCTTGTCCTACATCTAACATAGTTACTTCCATCAGATTGTTTTGTGGTTGATAAACTAGAACAATAATTGCTAAAGGTAAAAGAAATAATAATACACGTTTTTTATATTTATTTGAAATATAGATAAAGGTCAAAATCACCATATAATATGCAATAATCTTATAAGCTGATTTACTACCTAAAACAATAATATTATTTGGTAAATTGCTAGCTCCTTTACTTAATATTTCAAACACTTTTAAAATATAATTTGATAATCCAATTACAAATACTCCTATTGGTGCATATATTCCCCCTAAAACACCTGCAAATAATGAAAATAATACTAAGAGACTCATTAAAGGAATTATTATTAAATTAATAAACATACTGTAGGTGGGGATTTCAAAAAAGAAAGCTAAAACTACTGGTAAGGTCATTATTTGAATTGAAACATTAATAGCTATGGCTTGTAATATTTTGTTTTTAGATTTATAAAGATTATCTATTGCTGGAAACAGTAGTCCTATTCCATATATCGCTCCAAATGATAATAAGAAACCTGCTTGAAAAATCTCCATTGGATTATTAATTAAGATTAAAGTTCCTGCAAATGAAGCAGATGATAATATATCATATGTTTTTCCAAATATCTTTGCTAATAATAATGTCGAAACCATTATTAACGCTCTACTTGTAGATATGGAGAAGTTAGTTAGAAGGGCATATAAGTAAAGAGTAAATATTGTTATTACTATAGATATAGATTGAGGAATTTTAATTTTCTTAAATATCTTGTATAAGGACAAGGCAATTAGCGAAATATGCAAGCCAGATATGGCTAGAATATGAGATATACCATTTTCCTGGTAAAGTGTTTGTATTTCATCATCTAGTAAGCTTTTATCTCCAAGTAACATAGCTAATAAAATTCCTGCTTCTCTCGGTTCTAAAATTTCATTATATGTATTAGATAAATAGTTTTTAAAAATGTTTAAACCACTATGGATCTTAGAATATTTATTATTAATTATATCAATCTTTTTTGCTGAAACAATATAATTTATTTTCTTTGATTTATAATAGAGATTTGGATCGAATTGACCTGGATTAGATGCTTTAGAAGTTTTAGATATATTTCCTTTTATATTGATAGAATTTTTGACTCTATAATTTTCTTTTTCAAATGTATTAACAAGAATTGATTTACAATAAAAAACATTATTAATATCATCCAATATAATAGATACATTTTTCAGATAAATACTCATACCCCATTCTTTATCGACTATCATTTGAATATCACCTGTAACTGTGCATTTCTCTTTGTTATCTATATGAACATCTACTGGATCTATCGACATAGAATTACCCATGAGAAGGAATCCCAACAATATAAATACAGGTATAATCCATAAGAATCCATCTTGTTTTATAATTATTTTATTATCTAAATGGAAAGTAAATGTATAGATCATTAAATAAAACAATATGATAAATAGAAAGATAAAAACAAAAGGTTTACTTGTCCAAGCATTGTATAATCCAAATAAATAAGATAAAAGTATCCAAATCATTGGACGTTTTATCAAATATATACCTCCTTAGCTTTTTATTTTTCACCATCTATTAATGATAAGTTTCTTTCGAAGAAATCATCAAAATCTATATTCTCTCGATATAATTTACGTATTTCACCATTTATAAGGAATTGCACTTTATTTATATGTGGAATTTCTACAACTAAAGAATTCACTATTGAATATATAGTTATAGCATCAGCTACATTTAATGTTTTATCTAAGAAGTTTTCATTAAGATTAACATAAGTTACTCCATCCTTAGTTATAACACTTATAATTTCAGTGTTTTCAGGTATGGTTTTATAGTAACCTTCCACTTGTGGTCCATTTATTAATGACTGTACAACCATCTCTTCTATAGTATTTGAACCCACATAATTAAGACTAGTGTTATAACTAAGTAAAGCAGTTCCATCCTCATTAGCAAAGTATAAAGTGGTTTTATAGCTAGTCTCCATGCTTGTACTGCTAATAAAATCATCTTTAGTCATGGCACCTATTAATTTATCATATGAATCCTTTATAGGCTGTCCATTTACAGTTAATTCAATATATTTTAAATCCTCTATTTGTGAAAGTGTTTTAACAATTGAAGCACGGCACAAAACTTCTGAAATAGGATCTAGTTCAGAATAACTTGAATTAAGATCAACAGTAAGCCTATCGTCTTTCATAAAAATCAAATCTTTTACAATAAGACTATCTGGTAAGGCTTTTACAAATGATATATCCTTAGGTTCTTTATTCATTGCTGATAAAAGTTCTCTAGCAAGACCCTCTTTGCTTCTTGCTACAGGCTGGTATAATTCGCTTACTATTTTGTTTTTACTATTATTTAAATAATAAATATCCACCGATGTTTTATCATTACTATTTTTCTTATTACAAGAAACAAAAAATATAACTGATGATAAAGCCAGTATTATTATTAAAAACTTCTTCATAATTTTCACTCCATTATTATCATTTAGGCAATATAGTTTAAAGGTATTCGAACATTAAATGTTGTTCCTTCATTTTCCTTACTATATAATTTGATAACTCCTCTATGCATTTGAATAATATTCTTAGTTATAGATAGACCAAGTCCTGTTCCACCAGTTTCTCTAGATCTGGCCTTATCAATTCTATAAAACCTCTCAAATATATCTTCTTGGGAATCCACCGGGATCCCAATCCCTGAATCTTCTACTTTAACATAAAAATATTTATGGTCTGCATTTAATGAAACTCTAACCCAACCATCTTCCTTATTATATTTAATAGCATTTTCTATTAAATTACTAATTGCTAGTGTAATTTTCACTTCATCAACATTAGCACTAACAGGTCTAAAGCTTTCAAATATTAATTCAATATTTCTTATGTTTGATATGGGTCTTAATCTTTTTAATATTTGTTCCAACAATTCATTAATGTTAATATTGGTAATATTTAAATCACCAGATGTTTTATCTAGCTTTACCAAAGATAAAAGATCATTAATAATCTTATTTTCTCTTTCTATTTCTTCAGTTATATCAAACAAAAATTCTTTATAGAGTTCAACTGGTACATCATCTTGTAATAATAAAGAGTCAGCAAGCACCTTTATTGAAGTAATTGGTGTCTTTAGCTCATGGGATACATTTGATACAAATTCCTGCCTTGAATTCTCAAGTTTTTCAAGTCTTGATAACATATGATTAAATGAATCTGATATCTTCTCTATTTCATAATATCCTTTAATATTAAATTTTTCATTCATGTAACCTTCTGTTAATTTATCAATAGAAAGTATTACATTGTTAAGTGGTCTGGTTAGTTTTTCAGAATAATACACAGAAAACATTAAAATAATTATAGATAATGATATTGTAAATATTATGGCCTTATATTCCATTATAGATCTAAGGCTTAATATTTCTTTAGTAGAAATGTTCATAATAATAACACCAATAACTTCTTTATTTTCTTTATCGGTGACAGGGTATATTGATTTGATATAATTTTTTTCTCTGTTGTGATAATTCTTTCCTAAGCCTTTAAAAGATTTAACAACATCATCTGATATAATATACTTTCCACTTTCTAAGCCATAAGTATCTTTTATAATCTTAAGATTTTTATTAACTACTAATATTCTTCCTTTATAGACATCAGCCATCCTTATAATTTCATAATCAATATCAGTATTATCAAAATCACCTGAAACTAAGGTCTGTATTAATAAATTAGAAAGAATATTTCCTTGTGCATTAATCTCATTGATTTTATTATCTACTAATTTTTCTTCGTAAGTATTTAATGTAACAACTGCAAAAATAAGCAATGGAACAACGCCTGCTACTAGTAAAGCTGCAAGTATATATACTTTTATACTATTTAAATAATGTAATTTAGATCTGATCCTGGAAAAAATAACCTACACCCCATTTTGTATGTATATATTTTGGCTCGCTTGGATTACTTTCGATTTTTTCTCTTAATCTTCTTATATGAACATCCACTGTTCTTACATCACCAGGGTAATCATAGCCCCAAACGATATTAAGTAGATTGTCTCTGCTATATACTTTATTAGGGTTAAATATTAGCAATTCCAGTACATCGAATTCTTTTGAAGTTAAATTAACTTCTTTACCTGTTATATATACTCTTTTATTCTCAGTGTCTATCTCTAGCTCGCCAAAAACACTTTTTTCATTAATACCATTTTGATTTTTATTTCTAGCGCTTCTTCTAAAGATTGCTTTTATTCTTGCCTTAACTTCTAGTATATTAAATGGTTTTGTTATATAATCGTCCGCACCATATTCAAGTCCCAGAATTTTGTCCATATCATCGCCTTTAGCTGTTAACATAATAATAGGCATATTTGAGAATTCTCTTATTTGTTGACATACCTCAAATCCAGTTAATTTAGGCAGCATAACATCTAATAAAACTGCATCATACTCTGTTTTTCTAGCAGCCTCTAGTGCTTCCTCACCATCATATGCAGTGTCCACAAGCATACCTTCTTGTTCTAGACTGAATCTAATCCCCTTAACAATAAGTTTCTCATCATCAACTACTAGTATTCTTTTTGCCATTTAAACACCTACACCTTTCAAAATTATATATAATCACTTAGCCACTATATACGGTGACATTTTATCAAACACTCCCTGCTTTATGCCTGGTATCTTCATAATGTCTTCAATCATTTTAAATTTACCATTAGCTTGTCTATATTCAATAATAGATTTTGCTTTAGCTTCACCTATACCTGGAATTTCAATTAATTCACTAATATTAGCTGTGTTAATATTAATCTTTGCTTTATCAGTTTCATCTATCTCGTTAAAATTACTAGCTTGAATATTATCTAGTTCTTCTAATGTCGGAATGTAAATACGTTGACCATCTTCAAGAATAACAGCTTGATTAATATAGCTACTTGCTGCATTTTCTTTCAAACCATTAGCAAGATTAATAAGTTCTATTAGTCTTGTGCCATAAGCTACTTCATATACTCCTTCATCAATCACAGCACCACATAAATGTACGTAGATAATCTCTGTATTTTTATCTGTATTATTATCTTTATTATTTTCTTCATTAATAATAAGTTCATCTGTATTGTTATCATCAAATAAAACATCTAAAGTTATTTTATCTTTTTTAATATTATCTTTTTTATATATATACTGTAGTGA
>DUQJ01000133.1 GCA_012837865.1 Clostridiales bacterium
CAAGAACTTAATATTGCAAGGGGATATAAGTTTAGACAAGCAATTTAATCTGTTAGCTTCTTTAGACAACACTAAGAATATATCTAACAGACAAGCAATGACAAATCCTAGGTACACTGTCGAACAAAGTTTAATAGAAAGAAGAGAACCTAGTATTAAAGGTTTAACCAAAGTAATAGACTTCATGGTGGAAAACATGTTATTTGATGTTATAATGGAATTCACATTATTCAGTGAACCTGTTGGGACAAACAAAGAAGATATAATAGTATGGGAGTTAAGGAACTATTAAACAAATAAAATAAATCTTATGAGGGTACATATTAGAGTTAAGGACACGAGAACGATAGTGTTGTTTAATCAGATCGGCAAAATCACACTAAGAATATTTGGCAACCTGCTGTTATTTATACAATTTATAACGCAGGAAACAAATTATTAAACAATAGAATCACTTATTGAAACGCAATTTCTACATGTTGATATTTCTAATTATAATATATCATCAGTAATAATGTGTTTTGATATTGCATATTAGACACAAACAATAACTTATAAGGAGTGGTATGAAATGAAAAGAAAATTAGCTGTAACATTAGGATTAATGGGTATTAGTATTTCAGCAAAGCCACTTTATCAATAAATAAAAGCAATTATTAATCCAAATATTGAATATGAGCTTGATGGAGAAGTCATCCTGGATGGCCAAGGTGGGTTAGTGTATCAAAATAAAATATATATGCCAATTAAAGACATAGTTTACACAATTAAGAGTTATAAAGAATAGTATTAAAGAGATTGTCTATTTGACAATCTCTTTATTTTGCAATTAATATTCCAAAGTGAGAATTAATAATGTGAGGTTTTAATTAATATAGTTTTGACAATATTATTATCAAAATCATATTATGATGCAATGTTGAAACTAAACTAAGTGCAGATTTCCTCCACATTTACATCTATATTGATGTGTGTGTGTTACTAATTTAGATTGTTTTTGTCGTCCTATTGAAACAGAACATTTATCACATTTAATCATATATTTGTATTCAGGTTTATCAATGCCTATTGTTTCATAACTTGAGGTTCTAGATATGTCATAACCAAACATTATGTTCATAACATTAGCATAATGTTTCCAGGTTTTCCCATGATTCATACATCCCTTACAGGTGTGCAATATTTCATGAACTAAAGTATTCATTGCTTTGTCTTTAGATACTTCCAATAATTTTGAGTTTATTTGTATTTCATAATCATATTGAGATTGCGGGAGCTTTCTACATTGTCCAAACCTATTGATAGCTCTTGTATTTATTTTCACATTTGGATTTATTATACCTGGTTTAATTCCTGCTGATATAACCTGTTCAATTCCTTCTTGTAGTAATTTATTTGCGTTTAGAATACTTGACATATTTATTTCCCCCTTATTAATGTGATTGATTATATGTTTATTGTAACATGACTCTATATATCTGTCAACCTTTTAAGCAAAATTGTTTAATATACTGATGGTTATGAAATAGAAAACAACTTCATTGATAAAATTATTGACTTTATAAAAAAAATATTCAAACAAAAAAAGGACCCATAAAAGGTCCCTTTTTATTGAATTGAATGTAAAGCCAATATCCCTTTGGGGTATCCGGAAGTTTACATACGGATTTTCATCATACTATTTTTTAATTTCATTTACCTGTATGAAATTAACATCATAATTTAACATTTCTAATGCTTTGTGATGTGCTTGTTCATTGTTATTTGCTTCAATTATAATATTACCCGTATCTTCATCAGTCTCATAATATACGTTATATTCTATCATTTTAATATCACAAACTTCAGTTAAATTATGATCTACTTTATTAAGTAGTCCAAATTCCTCTTCGTTAATTTTGTCAACATACGTTTGAGCCTCAATTTCCGTTTTAAAATGTGAATCTTGATCTCCAAAAGGACATTTACCTTTATTAGCTTTACATATTGCTGGCTTACCTTGTTTGTTAATATGAAATTTTGACATATTATCAACCTCCTATTGCTATAGTACTAATACGACTTATTGTTATAATATTAATATCACTTATTGTTATATTTACTGATTAACTTTATATGTTTATTATAACATTATTAAATGCGGTTGTCAAACTTAAACAAGTTAATTTATTTAAAGACTTATGAAGACTCACCAACCTATAGCCTTACAGGCTATTGAGGTCGGTGTTTCTGCCCAAGTATCCTTTATTACAGATACAGTATCAACAGACTAGCCCCGTGCTTCCCACGGTTATTATTTCTATTATAGTTTCATGTTATCTATGCCATATTGTTTCAAGTTATAAGCTGCATTGAGATCTCGATCTATTTCTAA
>DUQJ01000134.1 GCA_012837865.1 Clostridiales bacterium
CCCGGGATGCCCTTGTGGTTGCTCCACAATTGCTTGGAAAAATACTGGTTAGAAAATTAGGCAATACTTATATTCGCTGTAAAATAGTAGAAGTGGAAGCCTATACAGGCCCTGATGATAAAGCTGCTCATGTTTATAATAACAAAAGGACTCCCCGCACCGAGGCCATGTTTTTATCTGGTGGACATGCTTATGTGTACCTTATTTATGGCATGCATCACTGTCTTAATATTGTTACAGGTATTCTTGATATGCCGCAAGGTGTTCTTCTTCGAGCCGTGGAGCCCTTAGATGAGGATTCTTTTAATATTATCCAAAAAAATCGTGCTATCAGGTCCAAGAAGTTAACAGACCTTACCAATGGCCCTGGCAAATTATGTGCAGCTCTTAAGATTGATAGATCCTTTAGCCAATATAATATTGTAAAAGGGAGGGATCTTTTTTTAGAAGAAAACGATATGAGTGACACAATCGTGTGTGCCCCAAGGATTAATATACCCTATGCCCAGGAGTATATTCAGATACCATGGCGCTTTTATGTGAAAGATAATCCCTATGTATCTATTATAAATCAAAATGCTATGCCGATTTAATGGTAATTATTTTATATTTATTGTATAATTATGCTATTACGTAGGCAGAGGGGGAAATACGTTGGAAAGTAATAAAGTTGCACAAATGCAATATCAAATAGATCAACTTAATACGGAACTACAACATCAAAAAGGAATGCTTTGGATGATAGGCGAAATTATTAAGAATGCCACTAGTATTGATACTTTCCGGGAACTGATGAAACTTATTACAGATATGCTTATGGGCGTTATGGGTGTTAGTTCTTGCTACATCTGGGTCCATAACACTAGCCACCAGTATACCCTTCATTTTAGAAGTATCTTTTTAAAAAATAAATATACTGAGGTTGTTGTAGACTCTATCCCCATTTTTTTAAAAGAGGTTGAAGAATTTAAACCTTTTCAGGATCTAGATATTCGCACACCCCTCATTGAGTCTACACCTTTACCAAGCTCTCGGTTAGCTGTTCCTCTGTATGATTTCGAACTTAACGTGCCTGTAGGTTTTCTTGTTGTAGAACACGCTTCAACTAATTTCTTTACAGAAACTACAACCTTGCTCTTTAAAACATTAGCAATCATCATTGGGTCTAATTCACAAAAGTCTAAACTATTTGAGATTGCAACCAAAGAAGCTGAACATGATCCACTTACCAAAATTTATAACCGTAAGTTCTTATCAAAGTTTTTAGATAAATTTGAAGCTACCGGCGCCCCATTATCACTATGTATTCTTGATATTGATTCCTTTAAAAATATTAATGATACATACGGGCATACTACAGGAGACGATGTATTAATTGCTATTGCCCAGACCACCCACCATATAGTTAAACCTTATAATGGTAAAGCCATCCGTTACGGTGGTGATGAGTTTGTTATATTATTAGACTTACCCTTACAGGAATCTATTCCTATATTGGAGCAAATCCGCACTAAAATTAGTGAACTACCTATTACAGAGCAAATCAGTAATGGGATTACCGTTACAATGGGTGTCTCCCAGTACCCATATCATACAGATAATATTAATCACCTATTATCATTATCTGATACAGCCCTTTTACAAGGCAAGGCATTGGGGAAGGATATTTTAAAAATTGTAGAAAAAGGGAAGAGTTAACCAATTATGTGGTTAATTCCTCCCTTCTGAGTATTGCCCATTTATTTCCGCCCCCAATAAAATCACCACACTACTTGAATATAACCATGTAAATAAAAAAAATAATCCACCTACACTACCATACATTTGACTGAACTTACCAAAATTATCCACATATATAGAAAATAAGTAGGAAAAGAAATATAAACCAATAGTAGAAAACACTGCTCCTGGTAACACTGTATTACATCTTTTATCTTTATTAGGAATATATTTATAAATCATCATAAATAATATGTATATTGGTATAATA
>DUQJ01000135.1 GCA_012837865.1 Clostridiales bacterium
ATAAATATAAACAAACTTGTGAGTTGATTTTAAATAGCTATAAAGGGGGCAAGATATGACTGAAAAAATAAATTCAAATGATAAATATATTGTTTCGGGTTATATATTTTCTGATGAAGAAAGCTATTTAGAGGCGTCAAAAGACGCTGAAAGAATAAAGAATATACTGGGAAATGTTGATATCGATAAAGATATAAAGTTGTTGGGAATATACAATGCATTAAATAATGATAATACATTTAAAACAATTATAGGTTGTAATTTTCTTGATCAATTAAGAGAACGTATCATTAATAGAAAAATTGCAAAAGAGGATGAAATACCACCTATAAGAATAAATGATGATGGTTTACCAAATTCAGTTAAAGAGTTTTCTGCAATGCAAAATGAAAGTAAAAAGAAACAATACAAAAAGATGTCAGAAAATTATCATGTAAAATTACGGAATTCAAGAATTATAAATATATTTCTCCTTGTTTTAATAATAATTATGATAATTATTAGCCTATATGCAGACAGAACAGTGTTTCAAAAGTATGAAGAGGGTATTGTTGATAAATATGCAGCATGGCAAGAAGAATTAGAAGCACGCGAAAAGGCTTTAGAACAAAAAGAGCAAGAATAGCGGAGGATTATAATGGAATCTATTAAAATACTAGTAGTTGATGATGAAAGTAGAATAAGAAAGTTAGTTAAAGATTTCTTAACTAAGGAAAATTATGAGGTAATAGAAGCGGTTGATGGAGAAGATGCAATAGACTTGTTTTTTTCTATTAAAGATATTGCTTTAATTGTCCTAGATGTAATGATGCCAAAAGTTGATGGTTGGCAAGTGTGCAGAGAGATAAGGCAACGTTCCAAAGTTCCTATAATTATGTTAACGGCAAAAAGCGATGAAAAAGATGAATTACAAGGATTTGAACTAGGTGTTGATGAATATATAACAAAACCATTTAGCCCTAGAGTTTTAATAGCGAGAATTGAAGCTGTTATTAGAAGATCAATTGGCTCAGATGATGAGATAATAGATGTAGGTGGAATTACTATCAATAAAATAGCTCATCAAGTAAAGGCAGATGAAAACATAATTGATTTAAGTATTAAAGAGTTTGAACTGCTTGAGTATTTTATAAAAAATCAAGGTATTGCACTTTCGAGAGAAAAGATATTAAACAATGTTTGGAATTATGATTATTTTGGTGATGCAAGGACTATAGATACTCATGTGAAGAAATTAAGAAGTAAATTAAAGGACAAGGGGAAATATATTAAAACAATATGGGGCATGGGCTATAAATTCGAGGTGAGTTGATGAAACATTCTATCAGAGCAAAATTAATATACTTTATTACTTCTGTCTTATTATTTATTATAGTTTTAATGTGGATATTAAACAAAGGCTTCCTGAAAAACTACTATATGTATAGCAAGGTAAATGCAATAGATAAAACATATGATATGGTTCAAGATGTTTATAATAAACCTGGTAATAATGGAAATTTAGATGATGATCAAATTTTAGAATTACAGAGAATTGCATCAAAGAAT
>DUQJ01000136.1 GCA_012837865.1 Clostridiales bacterium
ATATAATTATTTTTAATTGCATATACCGCAGCTTGAGTTCTATCAGAAACATTAATCTTTTTAAAAATATTTGAAACATGATTTTTCACTGTTTTTTCACTTATTTCGAGTTTATACGCAATCTCTTTATTAAACAATCCTTCCGTAATAAGAAGCAACACTTCAAGCTCGCGTTTAGTTAAGTTCTTACAAATGGGACTGCTTGCATTATTTTCATTTGATGAATATTCTTTTAAAGCAGGAAGCATACTTTCTTGTATATATCTTCCACCTTTAAATACAGATTTTATTGCTTTTTTCAGTATATTAGATTCTGAGTCCTTCAATACATATCCATCTACTCCATAATCTAATGCCCTAATTAAGTATTCTGTTTCATAATGAATAGTTAATATGATAACTTTAATATCATTCGATGTTTCTCTTATAAGCTTTAACACACCTAATCCATTTATCTTTGGCATATTAATATCTAATAATAATATATCGGGTTTAATTGAATTAATCATTTCAATTGCAGTATATCCATCACTTGCCATACCAGTTACAGTAATATAATCATCCATTTCAAGCAACTGTTTAATTCCCTCACGTACCATAGCATGATCGTCAGCTATAACAATTTCAATTTGTTCCATTTATCTCTCCCCTCTTTCAAACTCTAATGGTAATCTAACTTCTATTTTAGTTCCCTTTTTAAGAGAAGATACTATTTTAAAGCAACCAGATAGAAGATAAGCCCTTTCTTTCATAATAGCCAACCCTCGTCCTGATTCTGAGTAGGACTTATTCTTGTTAGATTCATCTATGTTAAATCCATTACCATCATCTTCTAATGCAATAATCAGTTCATCTTCATCATAAATAATATCTATTCTAATCTTCTTAGCATTTGCATGTTTTATAACATTGTTACAAGCCTCCTGAATAATCCGGAAAACTGTTAGTTTAATAATAGATACAATATATAATGGTTCTTCATTAGATATAACGGTAATGTGAATATCATGCTGTTTCATTAAATCTTTTATAAATTCTTTAACTGATATTGTTAATCCTAGATCATCTAGAGACATAGGCATTAGATCATATAAGATTACTCTCATCTCATTAATTGACTTCTTAACAATACCATTTATAATTTCTAATTCGAGTTTAGACTGAGTAGGATTATTATCTATAGAGGTTGATATAAATTCAATTTTATGAATTATGCTTACTAAACTTTGAATTATTGTATCATGTAAATCCTGCGCTATTCTATGTCTTTCTCTTTCTTGAGCTTCTAAAATCGCTAACGCATTAGTTTTTCCATAATTAATTACCAAGTCTTTTTCTAAACATACATCATTATCAATAATTGCACTGTATAAAAAACACATTATTTGGTATAATTCGGTTCTTCTTTCGTTTAAAATTATAATATGTGAATTAACTTTGTCTATTTTATTTGTTATATTATTATTATAAGTATTTGATTTAGCTAATTCTTGCTTTGGTTCGCTAAATTCTTTATAATATACAATTAGTCTAGATTGTGATTCTGCTATAATATTGTTGATGTCTGAGATGCATACTTTTATTGTTTCAATAGATGTTTTTGCTGAGTTTATATAATTCATGCTTTTTTCCTATCCATATAAAATTTTTAGATATGATTACATTTCTTTGTTAAGAATTCTTCTTTTATACTCATTTCTACATGACGAATTCCTGCTTCTAAAAATTGTTCACCTAATATTTTAAATCCTAGTTTCTCATAAAATCCTACTGCTGATAACTGTGAATGAATAAATACTTCTTTTATACCTGATGTAAACGCCCTATTCAATAATAGTCTAACAACGAAATCACCATACTCCTTTCCCCTAAAATCTTTTAATACTGCGACTCTTCCCATTACACATTTATCATCTAATAATAATATTCTTCCAGTAGCTACTGCTTTTGTCCTATTAATATCTGTATAAACCATAGCATGCATTGCAAGTTTATCCAAATCATCAAATTCTAACTTAGGATCAACACCCTGCTCAATTTGAAATACTTCTTTTCTAATTATCAAAGCTTCAGATATATCATCATTACCTGAAATTATTTTACCAAAAACCATTTTGTTCTCCTTCTCTATATATTATTATTAATTTTATATATAAATCTATAATTATTATAAGGGTTCTTTAGATGGTTTTCCAGCAGTTCGGGGAAAGTTTTTATTCATTTTAGCTTTCTTTTCTATAATTACAATGCTTCTATTAATATCTGTATCAGGTAAAAGATACTTATTAACAGTCTTAACCTTGCCAGATAGTTTTTTTATAGCTGATTTCGATTCTTCTAATTCTATTTCTATATTCATAGATTTATATGAAATGAATATCCCATCCTTTTTAACAAATGGTAGACAATATTCTGATAATATTGAAAGCTTTGCTACAGCACGCGAAATCGATATATCAAACAACTCTCTATATTGAAGGTTGTGTCCTAAATCTTCTGCCCTTGAATGTATACATTCAACATTATTTAAACCTAATTTATCAACAAGTAATTTTAAAAATTTAATTCTTTTATTTAAAGAATCTAATAAAACAATCTTTAAATTAGGATATACTATTTTTAACGGGATTCCAGGAAAACCGGCACCAGTACCTACATCTATAATATTTTGATCTTCTAATATTATTAGTTTTGATAAGTAAATCGAATCAACAAAATGTTTTAAAACAACATCCTCAAATTCAACAATCGTTGTTAGATTTACAACCTTATTCCATATTATCAACATTTCATAGTATTGAATAAATTGATCTATCTGTAATTCTGTTAATTTAATATCTATTCCTTTAAAAGCATCTTTTATAAAGTCTCTTTTATTAATTTTATTCTCGATAGTCATTAGTATCATCCTCTCTCCTATTATTTGTTCCGTTTTGATAAAGATAAACTAATAATACCGAAATATCTGCAGGAGAAACTCCAGAAATTCTAGACGCTTGTCCTATGGAAACAGGTCTAACCTCCTCCAACTTCTGTTTAGCTTCTATTCTTAAACTTTGAATTTTTGAATAATCAATTTCAGAAGGTATTTTTTTATTTTCCAGTTTCTTAAATTGTTCTACTTGGTTTAATTGTCTCTTAATATATCCTTCGTATTTAATATTAATATTTACCTGTTCGATTACATCTTTATTAAGTTTTGGTCTATTAGGATCAATACTAGCTAAGGATTCATAATTTAATTCTGGTCGCCTAATAAGTTCAGATAAATTCGTTCCCGTGTTTAATTTAGTGGATTTTAAAGAAGATAAAAGCTCTTGAACATTCTTCGTTGCTCCAATTGTAACTTTCTCTAAACGAGTAATTTCTTTATTTATATTCTTTTCTTTTTCTAAAAGGGAAGTATATCTTTCTTCTGCTATTAAGCCAACTTCATAACCCTTTTTTGTTAATCGCAAATCTGCATTGTCTTGCCTCAAAATCAATCTATATTCAGCCCTCGAAGTCATCATTCTATAAGGTTCATGCGTGTCTTTAGTAACTAAATCATCGATTAATACTCCTATGTAAGCTTGAGATCTATCTAATATTAAAGCTTCTTTATCAAATATTTTCATAGCAGCATTAATACCCGCTATTAATCCTTGAGCTGCAGCTTCTTCATAACCAGAGCTACCATTAAATTGACCCCCACTAAATAAACCCTCTATTAGTTTAAATTCTAAACTTGGTTTTAATTGATTTGGGTTTATGCAATCATACTCAATAGCATATGCATTTCTAACTATTTGGGCCTTTTCCAAACCTACAACTGTTCTATACATACCATATTGCACTTCTTCCGGTAATGAGGATGACATACCTGAAATATACATCTCATTACTATCTATGCCTTCGGGCTCAATAAAAACCTGATGCCTATCTTTATCAGCAAATCTGGCTACTTTATCTTCAATAGATGGACAATATCTGGCACCTGTTCCCTCAATAACTCCCGAAAACATAGGTGATCTATGCAAGTTTTCTCTTATTATTTCATGAGTTTTTTCATTTGTATAGGTTAGCCAACATGATATTTGTTCTTTATAAAAATCTTTATCTAAATTCTCAAACGAAAACGGAATAATTTCTTTATCTCCCAATTGTTCTTCCATCTTCTTAAAGTCTATAGTTCGCTTATCTATTCTTGCTGGAGTCCCAGTTTTAAATCTAAACATTTCAATTCCTAAAGATCTTAATGAATCCGTCAAGTATTTTGATGGATGCATTCCGCTAGGCCCAGTATTATTTATAACCTCACCATATAAACATCTGGAATTTAAATATGTCCCAGTAGATAAGATAATAGCTTTACAAGGAATAACCATATTAGAATAAGTCTTGACAGCCTTAACTGAATTATTGTCTGTTATTATTTCAACTACTTCTGCTTCTTTGATTGTTAAATTTTCTGTGCTCTCTAATACTTTTCGCATTTCATTACTATATGACTTTTTATCTGCTTGCGCTCTTAAAGAATGTACTGCTGGACCCTTAGACTTGTTAAGCATCTTGGTTTGAATAAATGTTTTATCAATATTCCTACCCATTTCTCCACCAAGTGCATCAATTTCTCTTACTAAATGACCTTTAGATGTTCCTCCAATATTCGGATTACATGGCATCATTGCAATGCTCTCTATACTCATAGTTAATAATAGTGTTTTTAAGGATAACCTGGCACATGCAAGTGATGCTTCACATCCAGCATGTCCTGCTCCTACAACCACAACATCATATTCTTCATATATAAATGACATAAGATCAATTCCTTCCTTTAGGGAACCTATTTACCCATACAAAACTCGCTAAATATAACATTAATTACATCTTCTTCTAATCTCTCTCCAAGGATATTACCAAGATTCTCATAGACATCTGTTAAATCGATTGAATAGAAATCCTCTGGCATATTAGCTTCTACGCTATTCTTTACTAATTTCAAACTTTCTAATGCCTTTTTCAGTGATTCCTTATGACGTTCATTTGTTATATATATCTCTTCGTCTAGATTTAACACTCCCTGATAAAACATTTTATTAATTATATCATATAATTTTGATAAACCCAGTTTTTCTTTTACGGAAAACATAATCATTTCAGAGTTTAATTTATTTTTTATTTCATTTATATTAATATGGTTTTTTAAATCAGTCTTATTTAATAAAATAATTACCTTCTTCTCTTTTATTAAATCCATAATCTTATAGTCATTTTCATCTAATGGTTCTGAAGAATCAACAACATATATAATTAAATCACCCTCAGCAATATATTTCATTGCCTTATCAACACCAAGCTTTTCTATAATATCTGATGTTTCCCTAATACCTGCTGTATCAATTATGTTTAAACTCATACCATCAATAGATATATTTTCTTCTAAGGCATCCCTAGTTGTTCCAGCAATATCAGTTACTATTGCCCTATCTGAACCTGCCAATATATTTAACAAAGATGACTTGCCAGCATTGGGCTTGCCTACTATTATTGTTTTTATACCTTCTTTTATTATTCTGCCATTGGAGGATTCTAAAATCAGCTTCTTTATCTTTCTCTCTAAGCTTTTAATGTTTTCTAATAATGTCTCTTTGAATCCATCTAGACTAATATGTTCAGGATCATCAAGGGCTGCTTCTATAAAGGCAATGTCTTTTATAATAGTATTTCTCATACTTCTTATTACATCCTTCAATTCCCCTTTTAGATGATTAACCGAATTTTTAAGTGCAATTTCATTTTTAGAGTGAATTATATCCATAACAGCTTCAGCTTGAGATAAATCAATCCTGCCATTTAAAAATGCTCGTTTAGTAAATTCTCCCGGTTCCGCTAATCTTGCACCATGATTCAAAATAATTTCTAATATCTTTTTTGTCACTATAATTCCACCGTGACAATTAATTTCCACTATATTTTCTCTAGTATATGTTTTTGGTGCTTTAAAAATAGAAAGCATAACTTCATCAATAATTTTATTTTCTTCCATTATAAAACCATAATTTATTGTATGTGATTCTCTATCTAAAATATTTTTATTGTTTTTGGGAAATCTATAAATTTGATTAATTATATTAAATGCATTATCTCCACTCATTCTTATTATACTTATTCCTGAGTTGTTTAAACCAGTAGCTATAGATACAATTGTATCGTTGTTCACAATATCACTCCTTTCACTTGAAAAGGTGTCTTAAAGTATAAATAAACTTTAATGACACCAGTCAAATATCTATTTCTTAATATTTTCTTTTTTTTCTTTACTTTCTTTATACTCTTTATAATCTTTTTTATAATCTCTTGAATAATTCTTATTATATTTATTGTTATATTTAAATTCTTTAGCAGCCTTTTTATTATCAATTATTACTTTTCTATAAGGATCTTCACCCTCTGAATATGTTTGAATTGATTTATCATTTTGTAGTGCAGAATGAATAATTCTTCTTTCATATGGATTCATTGGTTCTAAGGATACAGATTTCCTTGTTTTTTTAACTTTAATTGCAATGTTTCTAGCTAAGTTTTCAAGAGTCTCTTTTCTACGTTCTCTATAATTTTCAGTATCTAACTTTATTTTAATATATTCATCTGTTCTCTTGTTAACAACAAGGCTAAGAAGATATTGTAATGCATCTAATGTCTGACCTCTTTTACCAATAACAACACCCATATCGTTGCCTTCTAAATATATATCAAGTATATTGCTAACCGTATTGTGTTTAATTTTGATTTCTGTTTTAACATTCATTTCTTTTAATACTTTTGTTAAAAATTCTCTTGCAATATTGTCTGGCAAACTCTTTGTTTTAACCTTAATTATAGCTGGTTTACCAAAGAAGCCAAATATTCCATTTGTTTCTTTCTCAACAACTTCATATTCCAAATTATCAATTGTTGATTCAAGTTTAATCATAGCTTCTGTTAATGCTTCATCTACAGTTTTTGCAGTAAACTCAATCCATTCCATTATTGTTTATCCCCCTTATCTATATTCTTGTTTTTAAGAATATTTGCTATCTCTGCTATACCACCTGTGCTAATAGGTTTATTATCAATTACATCAGTTTTTACTTCTTCTGTTTTATAAGTATCTATTGATTTTGTATATTGATTAGCAACTTTCTTTATAGTTTCATTAGGATGCTTTTGATTTTTTTTATTTTGCTTAATTTTATTTTTTTCTATCATCTCATCTATACCTATTTTATCAAAATATTTATTTATGAAATGTTGTTGTATTATAGTGAAAAAACTACTAGCTACCCAGTATAGTCCAACACCTATAGGTAGCATTACACAAAACACACCTGACATAATAGGCATTACTGTATTCATTGAATTCATTGTTGATGCTGATGGATCATCTTTTGAAGGAGCTTGAGTTCCTGCTGTCATTTGTTTTGTTTGGACAAATTGTAATACCATCGATAAAAATGGTATAATTATGCCCGGAAAAGCCCATCCTGGATTATCAGAAATATTCAATATTCCAAACAAACTATTTACATTATTAATTTCATTTACATTATTAGTGACTATTCCTTGTATTGATGGAATTTTTTCTATTAATATATCCCAATTTGTTGTTCTAAATTTTGATAAAACGTCTATAATGTGATTATTTGTTAAGATTCCTTCAGATATTTCAGTAAAACTCTTTGTTTTTATAGTTAAACCTTTAGACATTTCCATTAAAATCTCTGCATAACCATCAGTAGATGATATTGCAGTAGCTATATTTTGATAAATATCTTTTACTATATTAACATGTGCTGGTATATTATTAATAACACTATATAATGCAAGCATAATTGGCAATGATAAAAGCATAGGTAAACATCCTGCTGTTTGGCTTGCCCCATATTTTTTATATACTTCTTGTGTTTCTGCTTGTTGTCTTTTTAAGGATATTTCATCTTTTTTTCCTTTATATTTAGCAGCAATTGCCTGAATTTCAGGGCTCATACGAGATTGTAACTTCGTAAATTTTTGTTGTTTTATAGTTAATGGAAGCATTATCATCTTGGTTATTAGTGTAAACACTATAATTGACAATGCAATATTTTGAATTCCAAACATATTAAAAAAATTAAAGATTGCATTCATTATATATCCGAATAAGTTAACTATTGGACCTAACATTCCAGTACTTTTTGTAATAATAGCAATAAACAATTATTTGTCCTCCTTAGATCCATGTCTAGTTTTCTTTTTTTTAGGGACAGGATCGTAACCACCTCTGTTAAATGGATGGCATCTTAATATTCTTTTTATTGATAAATAACTTCCTTTAATAACTCCATACTTCTCTATTGCCTCGATTGCATATGAAGAACATGTAGGAGTAAATCTACATGATGATATTCTTTTTAATGGTGATATGTTTTTCTTATAAAATTTAATTAAACTTATTATAAGTTTCTTTAATAACATTTTATTACCTCAATATTTATCAACCATTATTTTATGGAGCTTGGCTAAATGTAATAATGCACTATTTATTTCCTTGTAACTTTTGTCTTTTGCATTTACTCTGGCTACTATAACAATGTCTAAACTATTTTTAAACATTTCTTCAGATAATCTGTAGCTTTCTCTTATTAATCTAGTTACTCTGTGTCTTACAACACTATTTCCCACTTTTTTACTTACGGATATTCCAATTCGATTATATAAGTGTTCATTTTTTTTTACATACATTATTAAATACTTATTTGCATAAGATTTTCCATTGCCATAAATTATTTTAAATTCTTTGTTTTTCTTAATCGATATTGTATTGTTCATCTCTCATCCAATTTCATAAAACATACTTTTTAAAGAGAAGAAAAGGTCACAAATATGCGACCTAAGCAGATAATACCTTTCTTCCCTTTGCTCTTCTTGCAGCTAGTATTTTTCTTCCATTTGCCGTTTGCATTTTCTTTCTAAAACCATGAACTCTAGCTCTAGGTTTCTTTTTTGGTTGGAATGTCATTTTCATATATAAGCACCTCCTTTATTATTTAACCCATCTATATGGTAATCCTGTTTTAAATATTATTTTGGAATATCATAACTATTATATTAGCATAAGTTAAAATCGTCAAGTGATAATTAAATTACATTTCGCTTTTGGTTGATTTTCTCTAGATTTTTCCATAATATTGTGTTTATAATATGTTTATTTCTTTTTTTAAGACGACTCTCTTCTATATATATGCATTTGTGGATAAGTATTCTTTTTCTGTTGATTTCTTTTGCATTTATTTTTCTTTATTTTTATAACTCCTTATTTATTAACAAAAATCAAATGTCTATATTGTGGATATTATGAAATTTATTATCAACACAGCATTAAAGATAAACTAAGCATTGATAATAATATAAAATTGTTATAATATATAAGCAAGTGAGTTATTATATGGAGGCGTTCAATGAAAAGTTTAATAGAATCAAAATGGAATGAAATTTTAAAAAAAGTTGCAGTTGAATATGGTATTACAGAGGTATCTTTTTCCACATGGTTAGAGCCATTAAAAATATTTGATGTAAAAGATAATTTAATTACTATTTTAATTAATGATGAAAAAATAGGCCCTCCAAGTATTAATGTTATTAGAAGCAAATATGAAACTATAATAAAAGTTTCAATTGCTGAGGTTATGAATCAAATGTTTGATGTGGATTTTGTACTTGCTAGTCAAACGGAAAAAAGTAAGGATAAAACAAATTCTCAAAATTCCGTTTCTAATACTAATAGTGAAAAGTTTTTTTCAAATCCTAAATATACTTTTGATACATTTGTTGTTGGTGGTAATAACGAATTCGCAAGAGCAGCAGCATTGGCTGTAGCAGAAAATCCAGGTGAAATATATAATCCTTTGTTTATATATGGCGGTGTTGGTCTTGGTAAAACACATCTTATGCATTCTATAGCACATTTTATTTTAGAACAAAATCAGAATACTAAAGTTCTATATGTAACAAGTGAAACCTTTACTAATGAGTTAATAGATGCAATTCAAAGAAAAACAACTCTTGAATTCCGGGAAACATATCGTAGTATCGATGTTTTATTAATCGATGATATTCAATTTATTATAGGTAAGGAACGTACACAAGAGGAGTTTTTCCATACCTTTAATACTTTACATGAATCAAAAAAACAAATAATTATATCAAGTGATAGACCTCCAAAAGAAATGTTAACTCTTGAAGAAAGACTTAGTTCTCGTTTTAAACATGGGTTAATGGCAGATATTCAACCTCCTGACTATGAAACAAGAATGGCCATTCTAAAAAAGAAAGAAGAAATGGAACATTTAAAGGTAGACGAGGATGTTATGCAATACATAGCTACTAATATAAAATCTAATATTCGGGAATTAGAAGGAGCATTAACTAAGATTGTGGCTTTTTCTAGGCTCAAAAAGAAAGAACTTAATTTACTATTAGCAGAAGAAGCTCTTAAAGATATTATTTATCCTAATGAAAAGAAAAAAATATCACCTGAATATATAATAGATATAGTTGCAGAACACCATAATCTAACGTCAAGTGATATTTTCTCTAAGGATAAAAGTAGAAGTATTTCTTATCCTAGACAAATAGTAATGTACTTATGTAGAAAATTAACCGATTTGTCTATTACGGATATAGGAAAAAAAATTGGTAATAGAGATCATTCAACTATAATACATGGCAATGATAAAATAGAAAAAGATTTGTTAGATAATCCTTCTTTACAAAATACAATCGATATTCTTATTAAGAAAATAAACCCAGAATAAATCCACATATCCTTGTTGATAAACGATAATTTTGTAGACACCAAATATTTCTATATTTGCATTCGTGTATAACACCTACTTTATCAACATAGTATTTTAATATTATAAACCAAGTTATCACGTTAGAAAAACCTTTAACCATAATGGTTAAGAGTGGTTATCAACATATAAACAGGCTATACTACTACGACTACTATAATTATTATATATTTA
>DUQJ01000137.1 GCA_012837865.1 Clostridiales bacterium
ATCCTTGTTTTGGAACAAAAGGGGCACGATCTTCTAATCTCATCGGTCGAAATTGATACTCTTTTTTTATGATACAATCTTTATTATTCATTATTAGTTATTCCCTCCATACTATTTGAGAGTACTCTCGGATTTAATTTTACTCCTTTTTCACTGATTTGAAGCATGAGCTGATTATTTTAATGCTTCTGAGTGTAACATGCCTTGGTAAATCCTACAAGGTCTATATTACTATTTTGAGCATAAAAATAGTACCATCCACATTTGGATAGGTTACACTTAACTGGACAGATATTTTAAGGTCATATTAGCATATTCACCTTTAAAAAATTGTCTAGCAAAGTATTGACAATGCACCATGTCGTTGTGGTATTTTATCTAAACTATTAATAGCACTCAAAATTCCTTCCAACTGTTTTTTCACTGTTTCTGGAACCTGTAGATCCCTAGCAATATATTCAAAAATATCTACTAAATCCTGCCCTGTCACTTCGGTATAAAAAACACTATAACTCATACACCATATTCCCGTTGCATTCGCTCTGCCACATTTTGTGCGGATAAGACTTTACCACTTGCCAAATTTTCAAGTCCCTTTTCTATTTCATGATTAAACTGCTCGACCGTCAAATTATTATATACCAAAGATTCCTTTGGTACTATTGTTAAATCAAAAGGAATCCCTTTTTGCAAAATAACCTGCCTTAAAAATATATTAACAGCATTTGACATCGGAAGGCCTAGTTCATAGATCTCCTTGATATTATAATTCTTCAGTTTTCTCTTTTGTTGTATTTGTCACAATTGGTCTGTCAACCCTAAAGTATAAAGGCCACCCTTTACCTTGAAAAAGCTGTCTAGGGAAGTGTTGGCAATCCACAAATATATATCATTTTATAATCTCATTAATAACTCTGTCTTTTTTAACTGGAACTCATCTTCTGACAAAACTCCAATATCTTTTAATTTTGCTAGTTTTTCAATCTGATCTATTAAATCTTCCTTAGGTTTTTCTTTAACTATTCTCTCATGGATAATAATGTCAGTCTGTTTATTTGCATTTCTTTTTTTATTATTAACAATTTTTATAACTCTTTCTGCCTCGATCCTCAATAATGTTTCAATTCTAAAACTAGTACCAGCTGCATATATTTCTAGATTGCTTTGTTTAAATGCGGTAGACATCAAACTTGATAATAGATCACCATCTCGAGATTTTGCTGTAGAAATTGACACTATATCTTTATATTCGAATTGCTTAATATGCTCTCCTAATCCAAAAACCTCACGATTTATGATAAGTAGCTGATTACTAGTACAGACTATATAATCTTTAGCTGTAAGTGAATCCAATCCCCAGGCAATATATAATATACTTTCACCTTCATATAAGAAACCCTTAATCCTTGTAAGTAATTTCTTTTCTACCTTATTTTCAATTAGATTTGAGATTTGTTCATCTGTGATAGTAAAATCACCACTTATCAATCTATCTATATAACCTTTTATACTTAAATAATCATCTTTACAAGTAGATTTATTTATAAAAAACAGTTCCACATCATTGACTTTAATTATAGCTTTTGTTTCACCTTCCTTAATATCAATCTTTTGTATCTTTTTACTTTCAATACGACCTCTATGTAAACTATCTCCTTCAGTATCTTTCATACAAAAATATAAGTTTTCGTGGGTTAATAAAAATCCCTCTTTATTGGTTAATGAATAAAATAGAAGTATAGTTTCATTATCCTCCAACTCTTTAGCATATTCATTTTTCACTCTCTTTAATTCTTTATCCGTTATATAGCTACTCATTTTTAATTTCGAGTAACCCAAGTTAGATCCTGCTATACAAAGTTGTTCATAAAAATTATTTGTGAATATATTTATTTCATCTTTAGAATACTTGCTTAAAATGCTGTCTATTCCTTCTACAATATTATTTTCTATTTCAGCTGCCTTTTTCTTAAAACTTTCATATTCAACTCTTTCTTTTTCCTCTTTTTGAGCTCTTTTTTCATCCGTATTTATCAGTTCACTTATGTTTCCGCTCATAACATCCTCAATTTTGGAATTTCTATTATCCTTTATATCCTTAAAAATTCCTTGATATTCCTCAGTGTCTAATATTAATTCATCTTTAAAACATAATCTTAATGCATTGTAAACATTAGCATAATTTGTTTCCATTAAAGTAGCGGTGTCAGTTGAGACTGTTATTTTTATAGTTATTTTTGTATTGCCTTCACTTGTATTATTAAATATAGTCTTTATTCTTCCTCTGCCACCTTCATTTATAGCTAATTTAAAGTATCTTGCTTCTATCTCATAACTTTCTTTGTTAATAGAAATAATTTTAAAGTCATTACTTTTTAGTTCTTCTATAAATTTATCTATCAAATTATCTTTATTACCTTTTACCACTATATGTTCTGCTTTAGTTGTTGA
>DUQJ01000138.1 GCA_012837865.1 Clostridiales bacterium
CAGTTCCTGCTTGCTTTGCACTTACAAGACCTGATTTTTTATTAATTGTTACTGATTTTGAGTTTCCCTTATCTTCTTTTACATACCAGGTATATTTTGAACCTTTTTCCTGAGCTTTCTTATTAATGTTAAAGTTATAAGTTTTAGCACCCTTCCCCTCAACATGTAAATATTTCAAGGAAGAATTTAAATATTTTTTTGATAGTTTATCATTACTAACTGCTGCATTTACTTGCAGGTGTGGTAATAACATAGTCAGCATCATACACAGCATAATTATTACACTTGTAATGTGCTTAGTAATATGTTTTTTCATTATTTTCATTAGACTTTTCTCCTTTTCAATCTTTTTAAAACTTCTTTATTCCCTAATATTAATTTTATCTTATATTAATAAAGATTATATCAATACATATTATCATTATATCATTTTCTGTATCTTTTTAACCTAACCCAAACGGCTAGTATTTATGAAAAAACAGCTTATCTACTATGCATTGCATATATGGTTATAAAATTAAATGACACCAACCATAATTAAATGATTGGTGCCTTAAATTTATATTTATTCTCATTTATACTATCTTAGATTAGGATATGAAAGCCCTTCATTTATTTCCCATGTTTCTTTAAAATCCCAGCCTTTATATGTACTTTCCATCATCATTTCTTTAGTCTTTTTACCTATCGCTACAAGTTCATAAGGTCGCCCTGTAGTTTCTGAATCGTAGTAGCAATCTATAGTGTAACAACCTGTTATTCTACCCCATATTCCGTCTACATAACTATCACCTATACCTGTAAGAAAACCCGTGGCATAGCTATTCGCTGCTTTTGCATCATCCCCATGACCGACTAATCCACCTACATTTTGGTTACCTGTAACAGAACCCGTAGCATAACTATTGCTTATTATTCCAGTATCACAATGACCTAGCAGGCCCCCTACATAAGTTTTATATCTCTGTGTGCCTATAGCAGAACCTGTGGCATAGCATTTACTTATTTCTCCAGATGAATATCCCACCAATCCACCTATACTGGATATTCCCTTGACTTCAACAGAAGCAAAACTTTTCTTTATTGTTCCAACCTTTGAATAGCCTGTGCTACACCTTTTGGTAATTCAAATGTTCCTGTCGCTAGATAATCACCTGGTTTATTTCCATCATATTTAGCAATTGTCCATATCAAAGTTACTATATAACTACCGCCCTTGCTATCTATAATTGTTGCTGTCTTAGCTAATTTCTCAATTGCATCATTTTCTACTGTGCCTAATTCTACTTTAACATCAGTTTCACCATTAATACTAATAGAAGCTACCTTTACTGGTGCTTTTTTAGTTACTGAATGTGGAACTGACACATTACTATTTCCATCACTTACAAGAGTGCTCCCAACTCCAATTACATCTATACCACCATTTTTGCTAGTAATTATAGTATATTTCTTAGTATTATTATTAATCCTTACAACAACCTTGCTTTCACTTTTGTTAAGGCTTGTATCTTCCGCCCCTTCATTAAGCGTTATATCTGTTTGTGCATTCAACTCAAGAGCCAATGGCACTTTTGTTATAATTTTACTTCCACCTGCTGTTTCTTGAATAGTTACTGGAATCTGTCTACCACTACCTGTTATATTAAGAGTGGATGGTCGTAATACAATGATTTCTTCTACTATACCCTTTACTTCTATATTAAGCTGTGAATTAGGATTATCTATAACTATACGTTTTATAACCGCATCTTTATCAACTACAAATCCTGTTACATCATCATTTAAGTAAATGATATTTCCATTTGCATATTCAATCCATGTATTATCTTTAATTGCTTTTATTATAATTTCTTTAAATAAACCATAATTATTTACATCTGAATTTGGTGCATTTATGATTAAAGTCTTTTTAGAATAATCACCTTTTGCA
>DUQJ01000011.1 GCA_012837865.1 Clostridiales bacterium
AAACAACTTTTAAGGAGGAATAAGTAATGATTTCAGCTGGTGATTTTAGAAATGGATTAACAATTGAATTTGAAGGTTCTATATTTCAAATCATGGAGTTCCAACATGTAAAACCAGGCAAGGGTGCGGCTTTTGTTAGAACAAAATTAAAGAATATTAAAAATGGTGGTATGATAGAGAAAACATTCAGGCCTTCAGAGAAAGTGGCTCCTGCACATATTGATAGAAATGATATGCAATACTTATATCGTGATGGTGATATATTTAACTTTATGAATACAGAAACTTTTGATCAAATTTCATTAGGAGAAGAACAGATTGGTGATTCTTTAAAGTTTATACGTGAAAATGATGTTGTTAAAATGCTTTCCCATAATGGGAGTGTATTTGCAATTGAGCCACCACTGTTTGCAGAATTAGAAATAATAGAAACTGAGCCAGGATTTAAAGGTGATACTGCACAGGGCGCCACTAAACCTGCAACAGTTGAAACTGGTGCAATAGTATATGTTCCATTGTTTGTAGAACAAGGGGATAAAATAAGTATTGATACAAGATCTGGCGATTACATGAAAAGAGTTTAATAGCAAAAGTGGACTTTATTTAATATAAAGTCCACTTTTTTTAATTTTGAATAAGTTCATTTAATATTTCTGAATATATATCATGTATTATATCTTTATTAATTGATTTGTCTGTAAATATCTCAACTGCTGCTTTAGCCTGCGCTACTAGCATTTCTAAACCAGTAACAGAATTTATTCCTAATGAAATTGCATCTTTATATAATTTGGTTTCAATAGGATTGTATATTACATCTACTACTGATTCTAGATTCTTAAATTGCTTTAAGTCAATCGGACTTTTATCAATATCTGGATACATTCCTACAGGAGAAGTATTAATAATTACTTCTACATCATTATAATTCTTATAAGCTTCTTCATATGATATTGTATTATCTACATTTCTTAAACTAATTATTTTTATTTCAGATGCTGCTAAATCTTTTATAACTGCTTTAACAGCTTTAGCAGCACCACCATTTCCAATTATAATACAAGAGCGTTTATCAATATTGATATTGTTATTTAAAAGTAAATATTCAAAGCCATAATAATCAGTATTTGATCCTATTAATTTATTATCTTTTTTAAGTATTGTATTAACTGCGCCAATGTTTTTAGCACTCGAATCTAAAAAATCTAGATAAGGGATGACAGCTTCTTTGTAAGGGATTGTAATATTAATTGCTTTAAAGGCCCTCTTCTTCATAAAATCATGAAATTCTTCTTCATTTAATGGAATTAAATTATATTCATAATCAGCTAATTTTTCGTGAATCATTTTAGAATAACTGTGACCTAATTTACCACCTATTAGTCCATACATTATCATTCTTCCTTTCTGTGCATTGGAATACATTTCTTTTGATTAATATAACTATATTATATATTAAAGTCAAGTTACTAGAAAATTTAATTAACGATATTGTGCATAATTTATTAATAATTAGAATATATTGTGATAATAAGAAATTGGATAAGCTGTTTTGCGAAAGGAGAATGATTATGGATACTAAAGAAGAGTTATTTAAAATATTTTCAATAAAGCTTAGAGTCTTGATATCAAATATAGATATTGAATATGATAAACTACAAGAATTTAGATTAAGGATTAATTCTCCTTTAATTGTTATCTATAATAATAAAGAATATTTTATAACAAAAACCAGTTCCTTATCAAATGATATTTATAATGCATTTATAATTAGTAAAAATGAAATAAGAGAGACTATGGAATACATAAGCAATTATTCATTATATGCATTTGAAGAAGAAATTAAGCAAGGATTTATTACTATTAGCGGGGGACATAGAATTGGCATATCGGGCAAGGTAATTGTTGAAAATGATTTTATAAAAACAATGAAGCATATCTCTTTTATTAATATTAGATTGGCACATCAAATAAAAGGTTGTGCAGATAATGTTATAAAATATTTGTTAAATAAAAAAGAAAATAGGATCTATCATACCTTAATAATATCACCACCACGTTGTGGAAAAACGACTTTGTTGCGTGATATTATAAGGCAATTATCAAATGGAAGTAGTGATTGGCAAGGTATGACGATTGGAGTTGTTGATGAAAGGTCTGAGATTGCATCGTGTTATCAAGGGGTGCCGCAGAATGATGTTGGTATAAGAACTGATATCTTAGATTGTTGCCCAAAAGCAAAAGGCATGATGATGATGATACGTTCAATGTCACCACAAATTATAGCAGTTGATGAAATTGGATCAAAAGATGAAATTGAAGCTATAAAATATTCGATAAGTTGTGGCTGCAAATTAATTGTAACTGTTCATGGTGATTCAATAGAGGATATTAAAAGCAAACCAGTACTTTCACATTTGCTTAGTGAAGAAATATTCGAAAGATATATTTTGCTTAGTAATAGGACAAAGATAGGGAAAATAGAAAATATTTATGATTCAAAATGTAATACAATTTTTTAAGGAGGGTGAGGACTGTGATTTATAAACTGATAGGTTGCATTTTCGTAATAGCTTCTTGCTCAGGAATAGGTATGTATTATAGTGGTGAATTTAGAGTACGACTTGAGGATATGAAAGAATTAAAAAAAATGATAATTTTACTTAGAGGTGATATTAGATATGCAAATACTCCTCTTCCTGAAGCAATCTCTAGTATTGCTAGAAAAAACAATGGGCGTTTCGAGAAGTTTTTTGTTTTTATATCGAACAAGCTTAATGATTTCCCTGGTGTTACATTTGCAAGTGTATGGAAAGAATCAGTTGAAACAAATTTAAACCAAACAGCGATAAATAAAAAAGATAAAGTTGACCTTGTGCAGTTTGGTGAAAGCTTGGGATATCTTGATAAAGATATGCAAATTAATACGCTTGATCTGTATTTAGAACAATTAGAAAATGTAATAAATGATTTGCTGGGAAATGTTAAAGAAAAAACATATTTATATAATACTTTAGGGGTTATGGCCGGTTTATTTATATCTATAATTATGATGTAAATAAGTGAAAGTTATTAAAATGCTGGACTATAAGATACATGGGGGTAATTATGACAATCCTTTTAATAATTAAAATTGCAGCAGTAGGAATATTAATATCCATAGTAAACCAAATTTTAAAACAGTCAGGCAAAGATGATATGGCTTATTTTACAAGCCTTTCAGGAATAATATTAGTCCTTTTATGGATATTACCATATTTGGCTGAATTGTTTGAAATAATCAAAAAAATGTTTGAACTTTAATAGTGAAGGATGGTTTATATGATTAAGATTGCTTTAGTAGGTATTATTGCAGTAATACTTTCAAATTTTTTTAAGGGAAATAAGGAAGAGTATTCGATTTATATAAGCTTAGCTACTTGTATATTGGTATTTTATATGGGATTTGGAAAACTTGAAATCATCCTAGATACTATTGGAAAACTTCAATCATATATTAAAATAAATCATTCATATATGAATATACTTTTAAAAATTATTGGTATTACATATGTGACAGAATTCTCAGCATCTATTTGTAAAGACTTTGGATATAGTTCTATAAGCAATCAAATAGAATTGGTAGGGAAATTAAGTATATTAGCAATAAGTATGCCGGTTCTTTTAGCGGTTTTAGAAACGATTAATAACTTCTTATCAATATAAAGATAATCTAGTTAAAAGGATGAGGAATATGAAAAGAAGAATAATAATATACATAATTTTAATTTTTACATTTTATATAGCTTCAATAGAAGTAAAAGCTATAGCAGGGTCTAATAGAGAAATTGAATATGATGAAATCCAAAATGTTCTTAAAAGTGAACTTAATAATGAAATTGATTTTGAATCCTATGTAAATGATTTGATTTCTGGGAAAGAGGTTTTTGATCTTAAGAATATTATAAAAAAATGCTTGGAATTAGTTAAGAATGAAATAAAAAACAATATGGATACATTGGGTAAATTAATTTCAATAGCAATAATGTCTGCCATTTTTACTAATTTATCATTAGCATTTAAAAATGAACAAGTATCTGAAACAGGCTATTATGTAATATATTTATTGCTATTTACAATATTGATTACAACATTTATTAGTGCATCATATATAGTCAGTGAGGCACTAGAATCTGTAATAATATTTATGAAAGCTCTTGTACCTACTTATTTTATTGCAGTAGGATTATCAACAGGTGTAGGAAGCTCAGTAGTTTTTTATGAAATGTCCTTAATAATAATAAGTTTTACGGAGATCTTTCTACTTAAAATAATCTTACCTTTAATTAATATTTATTTGATCATTATGTTGGTTAATAATCTTTCCAAAGAAGATATGTTATCAAAATTCGCTGACTTATTAGCTACTATTATAAAATGGATGTTAAACACATTATTAGCTGCGATTATTGGCTTTAACACTATTCAGGGAATGATAACACCAGTTTTAGATAAGGCTAAACGATCAGCCTTATTAAGGGCATCTCAAGCAATACCGGGAATTGGTGATGCAATAGGGGGTGTTACAGAAACACTATTAGGCGCAAGCTTAGTATTAAAGAACGCAATTGGTGTAGTTGGACTAATAATAATAATAGTAATTGGAACAGTTCCATTGATAAAGCTTGCTATTATTGTATTAATATATAAGACTAGTGGAGCAATTTTACAACCTATTTCAGATAAAAGAATTCTAAAATGTATTTCAGCATCTGCAAAATCTTCAGCAATGCTTTTACATACATTATTTATAGGTGTAATCTTATTCATCTTAACAATAACTATCGTTACAATAAGTACTATAAAGTAGATGGAGAAAAGCATGGATGAAGTATATACATGGATTAAGAACATAGTAATTTATATGATATTAAATAGTATTATAAATAATTTAGTAGGTAGGACCAGTTATAAAAAGTATGTAAGTTTAGTGTCAGGCATGATTTTGCTTTTAATAGTATCAATGCCTATTATGAAATTTTTAAAAATGGATGATGCTTTTGATAATTTATTTAATTTAAGTCAATTTCATGTTGATATATCAGATTTTAGAAATGATTTAATAATAATAGAAGATAGCCAATACGATGAGATTTATAGTAATTTAGAAAGTAAAATAAAATTACAAATTGAAAAGTTATTAAAAGAACAAGACCTATATTTACATGAGTGTTTTGTTGAATTTAATAAGGATTATGAAAGTATAGATTTTGGCACAGTTCAAACCATAAAAATTGTGGCAAGTTATAATGATTTAGCTAGTCAGAATCCTGGAGATGAGCGTAAAAATAGTGAAAAGATTAATAAAGTTAAAATTCCAGTTATAAAAGTCGAAGGTGATCTGGAAGATACAAGCCAAATGCTATTACCTGACGAAATAATTATAAAAGACATGTTATCCGACTTCTATAATGTAGATAAGGATAATATAAATATTAATATACAGGGAGGATAATATGGAGAAGAAAAAACTTTCTCTTAAAGAAATAGGCCTACCAAAGCTTGTTATGTTAATGATTATAGGCATATTTCTTATTATATCATCATTGCCAGGTTTTTTTACTAAAAAAAAGGAAGAAGAAATTAAATTACTAATAGATAATCAAATTGTGGAAGATGTTATAAATCAAAAAGAGCATTTAGACTCCTATGTAAATGAAATGGAGAATAGACTTAAAAACATGCTAAAGAAAGTTTCAGGCATTGGCGATGTAGAAGTGATGATAACCTTGAAATCTTCTAAAGAGAAGATAACTTTGAAGGATAGTCCCTATACACAAGAGAGCTTAAATGAAGTTGATGGGGAGGGTGGAAGTAGAACAAATAAAGAAATTAGCAACAATGAGAATACAATATTAGTTACAAATGAACGGGGAGAGATGATTCCATATATTATTCAGGAAATTGAACCTGAAATAGAGGGAGTGTTGGTAATAGCTACAGGTGGAGACAATGCTAAAATAATTAACGATATTGTTGAAGCATCAGAGGTGTTATTTGGCATACCAGTATATAAAATTAAAGTAATGAAAATGAGTGATGAATAAAAACATCAGGAGGTTAGAAATGAAGAGTATATTGAAAAAAAATCAAGTTATTATTACTGCATTAGCGATAATGATTGTTATTGCAGGATATTTGTCTTTTACAAAGGATTCTTCAAAAAAGGATAAACAAATACAACAAGTTGATAATCAAATGAATGATGAAAATCAACAATATGTAGATGTTGATGGGAATTTCGACTTAGTGCAAAATATCGATGATTCAGAAGATGATATGGAGGATAATGATATTATTAATACAGATACCAATATAGATGAAAATGATGATACAAAGAACACAGATGTTTTAGATGAGAACAATAATTCTGATGATAATAAAGAATTAGGAAGTAACAATGATTTATTACATACATCAGTTGATGTTACAGATACGGGTGAACTTCTTGTTAATAACGATGATGGTGATATTCCAGGAGAAGCAGTGCTAGTAAATAGTACAATTGATTCTGGTTATTTTTTCTCATCAAAATTAAGTAGAGAACAATCAAGAGCACAATTAAAAAACTCATATGAGGATATAATTAATAATGCGAATGTGTCTGAAAAAGATAAAGACAAAGCTTCTAAAAACCTACTTAGAATGTTAAATAATGCAGAAAAAGAAAATTCGGCAGAAATTTTATTATCAGCTAAAGGATTTGATGGTGTTGTAGTAAGTATAACAAATGATGCAGTAGATGTTATAATTAATACATCAGCAAAAGTTACAGAACAACAAAAAGCAATTATAGAAGATGTTATTAAGAGAAAAACAGAAGCAAAAGTAGAAAACATAGTGATTACTCCTGTAGTTGTCCATGAATAATTATACGATTATTATTGCAAAATATAATTTCTGGGTTATAATAATATAAAGTAAGCAAATTTAGGCATAATAATATTTTATAAATTATATGGTCTTAAAAACACTCAAAAGACTAGTTAATAATAGGAACTTAGGAGGTAGTTAATATGAAAAAAGAAACGGAAAAGATAGACAGCTATACAATACATGAAAATGGTGATATAGGAGAAGTTCAAATTGCTGATCATGTTGTAGCAATAATTGCAGGAATTGCATCAACTGAAGTTAAAGGTGTAGCTGCAATGTCTAGCAATATAACGAATGAGTTGGTAGCTAAACTAGGAATGAAAAACTTATCTAAAGGTGTAAGAGTTACTGTTGAAGAAGATTCAGTAATTATAGATTTAGCTTTGACATTAGAATATGGATACTCTATACCAGAGACGTCAAGATTAGTACAAGAAAAAGTTCAAAAAGCTATAGAAAATATGACTGGACTTAAGGTGAGAGAAGTTAACATAAGAATTACTGGTGTTAATATGTCAAAAGAATAATACATTAAAACAACCCTTAGATTATACTTAAGGGTTGTTTGTTCATATGATAAAATATAGACAAAGTCATTTGGGAGGAAAACTATGACAAGAAGAGAAATTAGGACTCATGTTTTCAGAATGCTATTTCTTAGTAATTTTCATGTTGAAAATGAATTAAGTGAGCAAATCAACTTATATTTTAATAATATAGAGTGGGATGATTTGCCAATAGAAGAACAAGAGTATTTGAATGAAAGACTTGAAAATGTAGAAAAGCATTTGCTAGACATTGATAGTATTTTATCAGAAGCATCAACTGGATGGGAATTAAGTAGAATGAATAAGGTTGATTTAACAATATTAAGATTAGCAGTATTTGAAATTAAATATGATGAAGAGATACCTAGTAAAGTTGCAATAAATGAAGCAATAGAGTTAGCTAAAATATTTGGAGGGGATAGTTCTCCATCATTTATTAATGGTGTATTAGCTAAAATAATATAATAAAGTTAATATAAAAAGGTGAGATAATGAATCGAGTTTATACGGTAACACAAGTAAATCAATATGTTAAGAACCTATTTGTAGAAGATTTGGAGTTGAATTATATCTCGGTTCAGGGTGAGGTGTCTAATTGCAAATATCATACATCTGGTCATATATATTTCACATTAAAGGATGGATTTGGCCAAATATCATGTGTAATGTTTGCAGGTCATAGACGGGGATTGGGCTTTAGATTAGAAGAAGGCCAAAATGTAATTACAACAGGCAATGTAAGTGTATATGAAAGAGATGGCAAGTATCAACTCTATGCAATTAAAATAGAATTAGACGGACAAGGCCTATTATTTGAGAAGTATGAAAAATTAAAACGAAACTTAGAACTAGAAGGCTTATTTGACGAAACTTTCAAAAAACCAATTATAAAATATCCTGAAACTGTTGGAATAGTAACTGCTAAAACAGGAGCAGCTATCCAAGATATAATTAATATATCAAAAAGGCGTAATCCTAATGTGCAATTAATTCTATATCCGGCACAAGTACAAGGTATAGGTGCAGCAGAGAGTATTGTTAAGGGTATAAAAGCATTAGACAATATGAAGGTGGACACAATTATAATAGGTCGTGGTGGTGGCTCTATAGAGGATTTATGGGCTTTTAATGAAGAAATTGTAGCAAGAGCTATATATAATTCCAAAACCCCTATTATTTCAGCAATAGGCCATGAGACAGATTTCACAATAGCAGATTTTGTATCAGATTTAAGAGCTCCAACACCATCAGCAGCGGCTGAACTTGCAGTAAATGACTTTTTGCGATTCACTGAAAACTTGGATGATTATAAAAAGCTAATTACAAGGATTATTAGACAAAAAACAGATTTAATCAGAAGACAAATACGTGAGTATGAAATAAGAATTGATCACGCAAGTCCTGAATATCAGATAAAACAAAAAAGACAAAATTTAATAGATATAGACAATAAATTAAATGGATTAATCTACGAGAAAATAAAAAACAATAAGCATTTAGTTGAATTATATGCAACAAAGTTAGAAGGATTATCTCCACTAACCAGGTTGAAAAAAGGATATGCATTAGTTACTGACCAAAATTATAAACCTGTATTAAGCTCTAAGGATGTCAAGATTGATAGTGAGATTAATATATCATTTATAGATGGGGAAATTACAGCAAGAGTTATTAAACATAATTAAATGAGGTGATATTATGTCAAAGAAAATTAATATTGAAGAAAACTTTAAAAAATTAGATCAGATTGTAGCTGACCTAGAAAAACCAGAAATAAGCCTGGAAGATTCATTTGATTTATATAAAACAGGTGTTGAATTGCTAAAAGAATGTAATGAATCTATTGATAAGGTGGAAAAAGAAATAATTGTACTAAATAGTAATGGAGAAGAAAATGAATTTTGATACAGAAAATAATAATACTATAGGATTTGTTGAAAAAATAATAAAGAAATATCTTCCCAAAGAAGAGGGTAAACAAAAGATAATATTTGAGGCCATTAACTACAGTATATTAGCAGGTGGAAAAAGACTAAGGCCAATATTATTAATGGAAACTTTTAAATTATTTAATGGCGAAGATATTAAAATCATAGAACCATTTATGGCTGCTATTGAAATGATACATACCTATTCCTTGGTACATGATGATTTACCTGCTATGGATAATGATGAGTATAGAAGAGGTAAGAAGACAACACATATTGTATATGGAGAGGATATGGCTATTCTTGCCGGTGATGGCATATTAAACTTAGCATTTGAAACTGCATTAACTTCCTATGATAATATAGAAAATATGGAATTACAAAAACAAGTTGAATTAAACAAGCAGATAAGCAGATCTTTACAAGTAATGGCTAATAAAGCAGGTATTTATGGAATGATAGGTGGACAAGTAGGAGATGTTCTGCTTGAAAACGAAGAAATTGAAAAAGAATTTAGATTAGAACAATTAAATTTTATATATAGATTAAAAACTGCTGCACTTATTGAGGCTTCAATGATGATTGGGGCAATTCTTGCAGGTGCAGATGAAGAGTCAATTAAAACTATTGAGCAATTAAGCCGAAATATAGGACTAGCTTTTCAAATTAAGGACGATGTTTTAGATATAATAAGCACACAAGAAGTTCTTGGGAAACCGGTAAACAGCGATAATAAGAATAAAAAAATTACTTATACAACTGAGATGACAGTAGAAGAAGCAAATAGTGAAGTGGAATCCTTATCAAATGAAGCAATCCTGCTTTATGATGGTTTAACATATGAAAATGATTATCTAAGGTTATTAATAACTAAGCTTATAAGTAGAGAGTTCTAGAATGCATTGGCATTTGCTTAGAAAAGAGGCTATACAGATTGCAAAGATTATTAAATAAAATAAAAAAAGAAAATGACATTAAAAAAATTAACAAAAAAAACTATTCTCAACTAGCAGATGAAATTAGAGAATTTCTGATTGAAAACATAAGTAAAACTGGTGGCCATTTAGCTTCTAATTTGGGTGTTGTAGAACTAACTATAGCATTACATTTATATTTGGATTTTCCGACAGATAAATTAGTATGGGATGTCGGCCATCAAGCATATGTTCATAAGATGTTGACAGGTAGAAAAGACCAATTTGATACCTTAAGACAATTTGAAGGCTTAAGTGGTTTTCCTAAAGTTAAAGAGAGTTCTTGTGACTCCTTTAATACGGGGCATAGCTCTACTTCTATTTCCATTGCAATGGGCCTTGTGAAAGCTAGAGAATTAAGCCAGGAGAATAATAAGGTTATAGCAGTATTGGGTGATGGAGCCCTAACTGGAGGCTTAGCATTTGAGGCCTTAAATAATGCAGGTAGATTAAAATCAAACTTAATAATAATATTAAACGATAATAATATGTCTATTTCTGAAAATGTAGGTGGCATGGCAAATTATTTAGCAATGCTTCGTACTAACAATAAGTATACAAACTTTAAACAAAATGTAGAAAATACTTTAAACAAAAGAATTCCTTCAGTTGGACAAGGTATAATTGATAAATTAAAAAGATCTAAGGATTCAATAAAGCATTTAATGATTAAAGATATGTTTTTTGAGGATATGGGTATAACATATATTGGAATCATGGATGGCCATAATATAGAGCAATTAGTTAGAGCATTAACAATAGCAGGAAAAGCTAAAAAAGCTGTTGTTATACATGTTGTTACAAGAAAAGGCAAGGGTTATTCAATAGCTGAAAAAAACCCCTGTAATTTTCATGGTATTGATGCGTTTGATGTAGATACAGGTCAAGTTAAAACAAGTTCAAAAACAAGCTATACTAAAGTTTTTTCTAAATCATTAGTTAATAAAGCAAGTAATAACGATAAGATTGTTGCTATAACTGCAGCCATGCCTGAGGGCACAGGACTAATAGAATTTAGCAAAAAATATCCAAAGAGATTTTTTGATGTTGGAATTGCTGAAGCCCATGCTGTAACTTTTGCAGCAGGAATGGCATCTATGGGATATAAACCCGTAGTGGCAATTTATTCGACTTTTTTGCAAAGAGCTTATGACCAAATTATTCATGATGTTTGTATTAATAACTTGCCTGTTATATTTGCAATTGATAGAGCAGGAATAGTTGGTAAAGATGGTGAGACGCATCAAGGTATATTTGATTTATCATATTTATCGCATATTCCTAATTTAATAGTTCTAGCACCTAAGAACAAATATGAACTAGATCAAATGTTAGATTTTGCTTTACAATCAAATGGGCCAGTAGCTATAAGATATCCAAGAGGTGAAGCATATGATGGATTTTCAGATTATAATGCTAGTTTAGAATTAGGTAAAAGTGAGATATTACGAAAAGGTAAAGACATAGCAATATTTGCATTAGGTTCTATGGTTAAAACAGCATCAAAAGTAGTTGAAAACTTAATCGAGTCAGGATTAAATCCAACATTAGTTAATGTAAGGTTTGTATCACCTATTGATAAAGAACTTTTAAAAGAAATAGCTGAAAACTATGATTATATATTTACTTTAGAAGAGAATGTAAGGACAGGTGGCTATGGGCAACAGGTTTCAGACTATTTATGTGAAAAAAGATTTAATGAAATTGTACATGTAAATCATTCGATACAAAATCAATTTGTGGAGCATGGTGAACCAGAAGAATTATTAAGAATTTTAGAGTTAGATGCGGACAGCATTACAAAAAAGATATTAAAGGATATGATTAAGTGAGAGAAAGATTAGATTTAATATTAGTTAAAAGGAATTTGGCAGAATCTAGAGAAAAAGCCAAATCAATAATTATGTCTGGAAATGTTTTTGTAGAAGGCCAAAGAGAAGATAAGGCTGGATCGGCTTTTAAAACAGATGTAAATATTGATATAAGGGGCAATGTATTAAAGTATGTAAGTCGTGGTGGATTGAAATTGGAAAAAGCAATTGACCTATTCTCAATTGATTTACAGAATAAAAAATGCATTGATATTGGTGCATCAACAGGTGGTTTCACAGATTGTATGCTCCAAAATGGAGCGAGTAAAGTATATTCAATTGACGTAGGTACTAATCAATTAGCCTGGAAATTAAGGCAGGATGAAAGAGTTGTAACTATGGAAAAAACGAATATAAGATATGTACTTCCAGAACAAATTAATGATGAAATCGAATTTGCATCAATAGATGTATCATTTATTTCACTTACCAAGGTATTATCGGTTGCTTATAATTTAATTCTAGATAAGGGAGAAGTTGTTTGCTTGATTAAACCACAGTTTGAAGCTGGAAGAGAACAAATCGGTAAAAAAGGTGTAGTTAGAGACAAAAAGGTACATGAGCAAGTAATTAATAAAATTGTTGCACATACTTTAGAACTTGATTTTAGACCTTTGGGCTGCAGTTATTCTCCTGTTAAAGGTCCTGAAGGAAATATAGAATATTTGTTATATCTAACAAAGAATATAGAACATGATGGTATAATTGAACTTGATAAAGATAAAGTGAGCCGAATTGTATGTAATGCTCATAGTGAGTTGTAGGTGATTAAAACATGAAGAATTATTTAATAATTTCAAATATAAATAGGGACATAAATTATAGAATGTCTGATAGAATCGTAGAATATATAGAAAAGCTTGGAGGCAAAACTATATTTTACGGAGCTTCATTTTATGAAAAAATTATGACGGCATCAACGCTTAATCAAGAACTAGCAGATATCTTGGATAAAAATATAATTGATTGTGCAATTGTATTAGGTGGTGACGGGACTATTATTCATTCAGCTATTGAATTGATAAGATTTGATATACCTGTATTAGGTGTTAATCTTGGAACTTTAGGATTTCTAGCTGAAGCCGAGGAGAGTAATTTATTTGAATCAATTGATAAATTATTCAACAATGATTATAGCTGTGATAAAAGGATGATGCTTGAGGGAAATATATATAAAAATAATAGTAAATTAGAAATTCATTCATTAAATGATATAGTAATAACAAGAAAAGGTTTTTCAAGAATTATAAGTTTAAATATATTTGTAAATGACCAATTTGTTGATAATTTTAGAGGTGATGGAGTTATAATATCTACTCCAACAGGATCAACAGGATATAATTTATCCGCAGGGGGTCCGGTGGTTTCGCCAAATGAAGAACTTATGATAATTACTCCTATATGTGCACATTCATTGAGTGCAAAAAGTATTGTTGTTTCAAAAAATGATGTAATAAAAGTTGTAGTATGTAAAAGTAAAAAAACACAAGAAATAGAAGCTATAGTGACTTTTGATGGTGATAAAGTAGTTGAATTAGATATAGAAGATGAAATTGTTATAAAAAAAGCTATTTACAATACAAAACTTATTAAAATAAACAAATCAAGCTTTTATGAAATTTTAAGAACCAAACTAAATCATAATGAAAATAATTAAGAAATATTAATTATAGGAGGAGATATTAGTGAAAATAAGTAGACAAAGTAAAATAATTGAACTAATAAGCAGATATGATATAGAAACTCAAGAAGAGCTTGCAGAGTATTTAATGAAGGATGGTTATAATGTAACTCAAGCAACAGTTTCTAGAGATATTAGAGAGCTGAAATTAACCAAAATTGCATTAGATGGTGCAAGACAAAAGTATGTAGTTCTTCAAAGTTCAGATAACAATATGACGGATAAATATACAAGAGTATTAAAAGAAGCCTTTATAAGTATGGAAATGGCTCAAAACATAATTGTATTAAAAACTGTATCTGGCATGGCTATGGCAGTTGCAGTGGCTATTGATGATTTAAATATTAATGGTGTTGTTGGTTGTATTGCAGGAGATGACACTATAATGTGCGTAGTTAGAACAAATGATGACGCAATACCAGTAATGGAAAAAATAAAAAAGTTAATAACATAACAAGAATAAATAGTATATTTAATGTAATAATCTAATAGAGTTAACACAAATTAAGGAGATGAAAGATATGGCAGGGCATTCAAAGTTCGCTAATATTAAACACAAAAAAGAAAAAAATGATGCTGCGAAAGGGAAAGTATTTACTAAGATAGGTAGAGAAATAGCAGTAGCAGTTAAGGATGGTGGCCCAAATCCTGAAGAAAATAGTAGATTAAGAGATGCAATAGCTAAGGCTAAAACAAATAATATGCCTAATGATACCATTGATAGAAGTATTAAAAAGGCAGCAGGTGATATGGACTCAGTTAATTATGAAACTGTTACATATGAGGGATATGGCCCTAATGGATCTGCAATAATAGTTGAAGCACTAACTGATAATAAAAACAGGACAGCTTCAAATGTAAGAAATGCATTCACAAAAGGCAAGGGTAGCATTGGAACGCAGGGTTGTGTATCCTTTATGTTTGATAGAAGTGGTCAAATTATTATTGATAAAGAAGAATGTTTATTGGAATCTGATGATTTAATGATGATGGCTTTAGATGCAGGAGCAGCTGATTTTATTGAGGAAGAGGATAGTTATGAAATTTTAACTAATCCAGATGATTTTAGTGCTGTTAGAGAGATCTTAGAGAAAGCAGATATTGCTATGGCTCAGGCTGAAATAACAATGATACCACAAACATGGGTACAATTAGTTAATGAAGAGGATATAAAAAATATTCAAAAAACATTTGATTTATTAGATGAAGATGATGATGTGCAAGAATACTGGCATAACTGGGACGAGTAGGAATATAATTCCTATAAGTTTATAGCATATATACCTTAACAAATCAGACTCTAATGCCGATATTTAAGATATACTAGTTTAATGCGGTGGAAAGGCAAGGTGTCAGGATGAAAAAACTTTATAAATCACTTGGAATTATCAGTTTATCTATACTATTAGTTTCAATGATGTTTTTATTAAAAAAAGAAGATGTACATGGAGCAGAATTAAATTTACCCGATCATTATGTGTTCACCCTTGGTACACAAGACTATAGAAATGGTAACACTATCCCTATCAATACTACAACATCGGTAGACATTTTTATTAGAGGTTTGAATAGTGATGGTTCATCAGCAACTTGGGAAACCAAACCTGATAATATTGAATGGCATGTGTCGGATTCTAAAGGTGTTATAGTTGATGTAATAGCTAAACCAGGATCAGACGAAGATAGAATTAGGGCTATAACAGCAAAATCACCCGGTTATTCAACAGTAACAGCAACTATTTCATATGGTGATGATAGAATTATATTATCAGCTCTACTTAAAGTAAATTTAGGAATAGACCATACAGCAACAGAATCTACCAAAATTCCAGATTCAGACGAGAGAATATTAGTGTTTGATTATCTTAACAATACTGGAACACAGAACTTTGGAGATTATCAAAGTAGGCAAATTTTTATAGACACATTTGGGAATCCAGAAGACCTTGATAGTTTATATTGGGAATCTGATAATCCACAAATAGTCGATGTATCACAAGGCTTAACTAATGTTATAGGATCAGGATCAACTAATGTAACTGTATCTTCTATCACTGAAATACCTGATATTAGTAATATGGTTCAAAGCGTTCGAGCATTGGTAGTGCCTAAGTTTGATATTACATATGGTGATGGTACTATTATACATAGATCAATTAAAACAACAAATACGAGTCCTATATATATATCAGATGTAGTAGAGATTCCAAGTAATTCATTTACTGTAAATTCAAATGCAAAATCTTCAAGGAATCTTGTTTGGGAAGTTATTGATGATTTAACTGGTATAACAGTTAGCTCTAGCAAAATGACATATATTAAAAATGAACATAATGGGAAACTAGAATTTAACAATGTAAAAGCGGGTACATATACAATATTTGCATATGCAACTGATAAATATAAAGGTATTATAAGCCATGCTGCTTTGAAAATTAAAGTACCTGTTAACTTCAGTGAAGAAAGCATTTTGATGAATGTTGGAGATAATTATAATATAACTGATAATTCTAATTTACCAAAACCTAATATTGCAAATTATCAGGTGCTTGACACAAGTATTGCCAGAATAAATAGTTCGGGTGTTCTTACAGCATTAAGGAGAGGCAAAACTCAATTAAGAATCTCGTTAAATGATAGTTTTTATCATAATCTTGATGGAACAAAAGATTTTCTTGTAGATATAGAAGTTATAGATGGAATTTCGCTAAGTATTACAGATGCGAGAATTTTCGTAGGTAGTTCCCTAATGCTTGAAGCCTCTGTTACAGATCCATATGCTGTTTTAAGCTGGAGTAGTGATAATGCTGCTGTAGCAAGAGTTAATGAAGATGGAGTAGTTACAGGAGTTAAGCCTGGTTTTGCTACAATTACTGCTAAGGTTACTATAAACGGAATTGTTAAATCAGCAACAGCTAGAGTAGAGGTGTTGCAATCAGTAACTAAAATTGAAATTAATCCCTCTAATGTAGAACTTACAATAGGCAAGGAAGAAAGCCTTTTTGCTAATCTAACGCCTAATATTAAGGGAGTAGAGTTAATTTGGAAAACATCTAACGAAGATATTGTTCAGATTATAAATGTAGATGGTAATTACGCAAGAATTAGAGCAATTAAAAGCGGAACTGCAGTAATTACAGCTATTAATAAGGACAATATAGTAGTTGGATATGCATATATTACTGTAAAACAACCTGTAGAAAGAATACAATTATCTGAAACATCATTAACACTTTCGTTAACAAATAAATTGTTTCAATTAAGAGCAGTCGTTACACCAGAGAATGCGACTAATAAGAAAGTGATATGGAGTTCAACAGATGTCAGAATAGCTACTGTGGATCAAAATGGATTAGTAACTGTAATTAAACCAGGAATGGTATCAATTGTTGCTACATCAGATGATAATAAGGAAATTAGAGCATTATGTAATTTGACAATAGAAGTTCCTATATCCTCGGTATCATTTGATAAAAAATCACTTAAAATGAATGTAGGAGATTCTGATAAATTATCATATATTATATTACCAACTAATGCTACTAATAAGGCTGTAACATTTACCACTACCAATGCATCAGTAGTAAGTGTTGATAGTAATGGAGGAATTAAAGCTACAGGAGCAGGAGTTGCTGTAATAATAGTTAAAACATTAGATGGCTCTCATACTGATTATTGTACAGTGACAGTAACACAATTAGCATCAAGTATATCCTTGGATCCTAAAGAGCTTAAAATGTATACTGGTGAAAAACAAGAACTAAAGGCAATATTAATGCCAGCAAATAGTTCGAATACGAAAATTTTATGGGAATCCATGGATCCTAATGTAGCTGAAATTGATGAAAAGGGTATTGTGACTGCTAAGGAACCTGGAAAATCAATAATTATAGCAAAGACAGATAATGGTAATGTTGCATATTGTAATGTTACTGTTACTAGAGCAGTAAAGGGTCTTATATTAAATTATACACAAAGGTCTATATATAAAGGTGATGTGTTTCAATTAAAAGCTACCTTACATCCAATTACTGCAACGAATCTTGATGTGACTTGGGAAAGTTCAGATACAAGTATTGCAACAGTTTCTAGTGATGGACTTGTAAGTGGAATTAAAGGTGGTACAGTCGTAATAACTTGTAGAACAGTAGATGGAAATTATATAGCAACGTCATCAGTTACTGTTAGAGAATTAGCAACATCTATAAAGTTAAATTACAAAACATATCGACTTGGACTTAAAAAAACATTTACACTTAAAGCAACACTATCAGCTAATACTACTAATAAGAATGTAATATGGCGATCGAGCAATACAAAAATAGCAACGGTTAATAGTAGCGGTAAAGTTACAGCTAAAGCTTATGGCTATGCTACAATAACTGCGACAACACAGGATGGAAGTAAATTATCAGCCGAGTGTGAAGTTAGAGTTGTTAGAGCCGTAACGAGTGTATCTGTTAATAAAAATTATATATCAATGGTTGTAGGTAAGACTGAGGCCATAAAAGCAACAGTTAAACCGACAAATGCTACTTATAAAACTGCAAAGTGGACTTCTTCTGATACGGATATTGCAATTGTTGATTCACAAGGACGTGTAACTGCATTACAACCAGGTAATGTAGTGATAACAGCAGCAGCAAAAGATAATTCAGGGAAAAAAGCTATTGTAAATATTCAAATTAAAGAAAGCGTACCTTCAACATCTTTAATCGTAATGGATAAAAGATTAGTAATGATAAGCGGAGAACAACAATCTGTAAGAGTAGCATTAAATCCCATGAATTCAACTGATGAATATACATGGAGTACAGATAATTCTTCTGTCGCTAAGATAGATAAAAAAACAGGTAAAATTACAGCCAGAGCTACGGGTGTTGCAATTATTACTGTAATGACTGATAGTGGTGTTAGAGCAACTATAGAAGTAAGAGTAGTTGGACTTAATAGAACTAGCTTAAACCTAGAACAATATGATAGATACTCCTTATATGTTGATGGTGCTGTAGGAAGTATTAGATGGGATAGTGAGAATCAGAAAGTAGCAACAGTTGTTAATGGCAATATAATTACCAGAGGAGTAGGAACAACTAATATTATCGCGACTGTTAATGGTAGAAGAATTATATGTAAATTAAAAGTAACAAAAATAAAATAGCAATACTGTCTTTTAGGTGATATAATATATCTGCAAGATGACATATTAAAAAATATCAAAAGAGAAGAGACCACCATAATGAAATGGAGGAAGAGTTTTTGTTAATTAGCTTACATGTAAAAAATATTGCAATAATCAATGAGGTAGAAGTGTTTTTTAAGGAACATCTTAATATACTTACAGGCGAAACAGGTGCTGGGAAATCCATTATTATTGACTCGATTAATATTGCCCTTGGCGGCAAGGTTAACAGGGAATTAATTAGAAAAGATAAGGAATATGCTTTGGTTGAATTAGTTTTTGAAACTAAGGATGCCAAAGTACATTCCCTATTTAAGAAATTAGGAATTGATATTAATGATAATCAAATTATAATTTCTAGGAAGATTATGTCTAGCAGAAGTATATCTAGGATAAATGGTGAAACAGTTACATTAGCTATACTTGAAAGTATAGGCGGCTTGCTTATAGACATTCATGGCCAATACGATAGTCAATCATTGTTGCAAAAATCATTTCACTTAGAATATTTAGATCAGTTTTCCAAAGATAAAATATCAAATATTAAGGAAAATTTAGAAACAAAGTACAAAGATTACAATAAGATTAAAAATGAATATCAAAATGCTATAAAAGATGAAGATAAACGATTAAGAGAATTATCTTTTATAGAGTATGAATTAAATGAAATTAATGAAGCACAACTCTTAGATGGTGAAGATGAAGAGTTAGAGGAAAAGTTTAAAAAACTTTCTAATGCTAGTGAAATAAAAGAAGCTTTAGAGTATGCTTATGAATGTACGGGTTATAACTCAACAGAGTCTGCAGGAGATTTAATTGGCCGATCGATTAAACAATTAGCTAAAATCGCTGATTTTGATATAGAGATTAAAAATTATTTATCTCAACTAACAGATATAGAGGGTTTATTAAATGATTTTAATAATGAAATTTCAGCATATATATCGGAAATAGAATCTGATTATGGCTTACTTGACTCCGTAGGCAAAAGGTTAGATACAATTAACCATTTGAAACAAAAGTATGGGAATACAATACCAATAATAAAGGAATACTCTAATCAATTACAAGAAAAACTAGATAAATTTAAAAATTATGATTCCTATTTGGAAAACTTAGAAAGACAATTATTAAGTGTAGAGGAAGAATTAGAAAGTCTATCTAGTTCATTATCTTTGATACGTAAATCTAAATCAAGTGATTTAACTAATAAAATTAAAAAAGAATTAGTTGAATTGAATTTTATAGATGTTAAATTTGATATGGTATTTAATAAATTAGATTATTATACTCCTAATGGTTATGATGTAGGTGAATTTATTATATCTACAAATCCTGGTGAACCACTGAAACCTCTATCTAAAGTAGCATCTGGAGGAGAATTATCACGTATAATGCTAGGTATAAAATCAGTTCTCGCTGACAAAGATAATATAGAAACATTAATATTTGACGAAATTGATGCGGGAATTAGTGGACGTACTGCACAAAAAGTATCTGAACAATTAAATCTAATTGCAAATCATCATCAAGTTATTTGTATAACACATTTAGCACAAATAGCAGCAATGGCTGATGCACACTATATAATTGAGAAAGTTTCTGATAAAAAATCTACCCAAACATTAATTAGACAATTAAATAATAATGAATCAGTAGATGAACTAGCAAGAATAATCGGTGGCGTTGAAATAACTGATAGAACTAAGGAAAGCGCAATTGAAATGAAAGATTTAGCTGTAAATTCAAAAAAGAATATAAAATAAAAGTGTTTTTAGCGAATACTAATTACAAGGATATACAATACTATGTATATCCTTTTTGTTTTGTCAAAAAATAAAAAGAGTAATTAAATTATGGGGTGAAAACATGGAAAGAAAAAAATATAGAAAATTACTTATTTTTATTTTAACATTAAATGTTTTAACATTAACAGTTTTCTTTATGTATAGTGTTAATAAACAAATACCAGATGATATGATCTTCTTAGTAAATAAAGAAGAAAAATTTAATTTCAATTTACCAATGAAAGCTAATGTTGAAGTAGAAGATATTGATGTAATAAATGTTAATAATAAAAAATTACCTAGCAATAAAATTAATATTGATTTAAACAAGCCTTTTACTTTTGCTAGTGTAAAAACAGGTAAAGCAAAAATATCTCTAAAACTCTTTGGTGTTTTTAATCTAAAAAACATTTATGTTAATATAATTGATGAAATTGAAATAAAACCAGTTGGAGAAACAATAGGAATATATATTGAAACGGATGGTGTATTAGTTCTAGGAAGTGGTAAAATAACTGGTGATGATGGTTTAAACTATGAACCGGCTACTAATAAAATAAAGTCTGGTGATTATATTTTAGGAATAAATAATCAAAAAATTTATAATAAATATGATTTGATTAATGAAATTAATAATAGTGATGGTGATTTATTAAAAATTGAATTAAAAAGAAACGATAATATTGAAAATATTGAAATAATGCCAATAAAAACTGTTGATGGAAGTTACAAGATTGGGGTATGGGTAAGAGACAATACACAAGGCATAGGTACGCTTACATTTGTAACGGAAAACGGTGAATTTGGAGCATTAGGCCATGGAATAACAGATATAGATACTGGAATTTTATTAGATGTTAAGCAGGGGGATATATATGAATCAGAGATTGTATCTATTGTAAAGGGTATAAATGGTGAACCAGGAGAATTAGTTGGATTAATTAAGAATGCTGAGGGTTTTAAATTAGGATCGGTGACTCAAAATACGGGACAAGGGATATACGGCAATTTTAATGAAAATAATCCTGTTATTAAAGATATTACCCCATTGAAAATAGGGTTAAAGCAGGATGTTAAAAAAGGCAAGGCCTATATTAGATGTAATATTAAAGATGAAATAACTGATTATGAAGTTAACATAGATAATGTTGATATTAATGGAAATAAAAAGAATAAAGGAATAGTTTTAAGCATTACAGATAAAAGACTGTTAGAAATGACAGGTGGCATTGTTCAAGGTATGAGTGGAAGCCCAATAATACAGAATAACAAAGTAATCGGTGCGGTTACCCATGTTTTTGTAAAAGATTCTACAAAAGGTTATGGTACATTTATTGAATACATGATTAGTAACATAGAGTAACAAAATAAAAACTTAATCGCAATTTTTTTTGAGTATAAAATGATAAAACATGTTATAATTATACAACATGTAGTGGTGACAAATTTCGCAAATTTTATTAAATGTTGAAATGTCGAACTATGCGATATGAATGAATTGAAATACATTCAATAAAAAGATACAATTTAAATCGAGTTAATAAAACATAAGTTTACTAAAAAAACACAACAGGGGATATAAAAAACACAACAGGGGATATAAAATAACATATAAAAAATGGAGGTTAATAATGGGGAAGATTAACGTAGCAATTGTCGATGATAACGAAAGGATGGTAGGTTTATTACATGAGATTTTAAATGAAGACACAGAAATTAATGTTATAGGTACTGCTAACAACGGGGTAGAAGCTTTGGAATTAATTAAGGATAAAAAACCTGATGTAGTATTATTAGATTTAATAATGCCGAAATTAGATGGATTAGGTGTAATGGAAAGTGTAAGAAATGATAAACAAAGCAAAGATAAGCCTTCGTTTATTATAATAACAGCTATTGGGCAAGAAGGTATCACAGAAAATGCTTTTTCGCTTGGAGCAAGTTATTATATAATGAAACCATTTGATAATAATATGGTTATATCTAGAATTAAACAAATAAAAGGTGAAAAGACTTATAATTATGCAAGTAAGAAAGTCACAACTTATGAAAATAAGGCAGCTTATATCGAAAGAAATTTAGAAACAGATGTAACTGCTATAATACATGAAATTGGAGTTCCAGCACATATAAAAGGTTATCAATACTTAAGAGATGCAATTATGATGTCAGTAAATGATTCTGAAATGCTAAATTCCATAACTAAATTATTATATCCTTCAATAGCTAAAAAACACAATACGACTTCAAGCAGGGTTGAAAGAGCGATCAGACATGCTATCGAGGTTGCATGGAGTAGAGGGAAAACAGATACAATTGATAGTTTATTTGGCTATACTATAAACAATGGAAAAGGAAAGCCTACAAATTCAGAGTTCGTTGCTTTAATTACAGATAAAATAAGATTAGAGTATAAAGTAAAAATATAAAATAAATACACTCTAAAATAATTTATAAAATGAATA
>DUQJ01000139.1 GCA_012837865.1 Clostridiales bacterium
ATGGTTGCATCAGTTGAACTAATAAAAATAATTGCAGAAAAACTAAAATATTACGGGGCAAAAAATATTGTAATAGATCCTGTGATGATTTCAACTAGCGGTTCTAAACTTTTACAAGATGAGGCTATCGAAAACTTAAAGGAAAATTTATTTCCCATGGGAGTATTATTAACGCCAAATATTCCAGAAGCAAGTATACTAGCGGGGATAAATATAGAAGGCAAGGAAGAAATGATGAAGGCAGCAGAAATAATAGGAAGAAAATATAATATTGCTGTACTCTGCAAGGGTGGTCATAGTATCAATGATGCAAATGATGTCCTATATTCAGATGGGGAATTCAATTGGTTTATTGGGGAAAGGATAAATAATGAGAATACCCATGGCACAGGCTGTACTTTATCCAGTGCAATAGCTTCCTATTTAGCACTTGGAAATAATATTGAGACATCTATTAAATTAGCCAAGAGTTATATATCGGGAGCTTTAAAGGATATGCTAGATTTAGGAATGGGTAGTGGCCCACTAAATCATATGTGGGATATAGGAATGTAGTGTAAAGTTTGATATGAAAAACTAAAGTAAAAGATTTCAACCATTTAGTGCATTGAAAAGCAAATATAACGACTTGAAATTTAGGTGGTGGTAGCTTATGCCAACCTTGAGTGCAAGAAAAAGTAATGCTCTGAAGGTATTGCCTCTGGCTCCTTAATCTAGTAACAGCCAGTGTAGCCAGTAGAGGATGTAAGATTTGATGGTGATAACTCATATCCGTATAATTTCGATAAGTTTCAGATGTTATTTGGGATTGATGTTACTGAGGAAGATGAAGACGAGTAAAGGAGGTTTAATTTTGGAGTTAAACAGTATGAAAGCTTTATCGTATGATGAAATAATCGTTCCATCCGAATATAAACAACAAATCACAGCAAAGCCAAAACCTGCTAGCCGTGAAATAATAATAAATAAAATGTATGTTGGAGGCTATTTATCTGAGGGAGATAACATAGGGCATGAAATCATTAACCTTTATAAAGCAGATGATGGGAAAAATTATATTTATCTCAATTCACAAGGCACAATAAAATTATCACGTGGAGAGAATAGTATAACCGTCTTGTTGGTACGAAAATTTGCCTCGAAAATATATAAAGTACTAGCTAAAGCAGGGGGTATTACGATTCTTGATTTTGCCGACAGCAAACTTCCACGAAAAGAGAGGTATAAAGGACAAGTTGCATTAGGACTGACCTATGGTGGAGTAAATCTTGTTGATTTATTTAATGAAAATTCCTATCGCGGTAGTCTTGAGGAAGAAAAAAATGCTTATACTACGTTTGTTGCGGACAGGGTTATTAAACCGAAAAATCAGATCTATATTACAGACGATGAATCTGTAAGCGATGAGAACACTTTTTTCATTCGTACAAATAAAGGATTTGGCAAGCAAACATTAAGGGAGTTCTACAACGAAAATGAAAAGTTGGAATCCTTCACTGATTTGAATGAAATTATTGAAAACAATGAATTATGGGAAGAGGTCAATACGACACAAGCTATATCTGAATTACCACAGCCTCAAAAAGATTCATATTTTAATTTTCTAAAAATAATTAGGCAGGAAGATAATGAACTCGCTTTTTCAAATATGTTTGCTCACTTTTTTAATATAAATAGAGGAGCTTTTTCCAGGTTTACACAGGAAGTTTTATCAGTAGATATACAAACAGATTTTACCATTAAGAGAGAAAAGAAAAATATTGACCTACTCATTTCTGATAAAAATAATGCCGTTGTAATAGAGAATAAAATCAAATCGAGCATTAATGGTATTAATGAAAGACATGATATCTACAGCGATCAAGTACAGTCACAGCTAAAAAAATACTATCAATTTGTAACAACTGATGATGAGTATCGCCAGAAAACTGTGAGCTGCTTTATTTTTTCACCAAATTACAACCGCATTGATTTGAGTAAGTTTTCATGCGGTGAAAAATATACTGTGGTTTATTACAGAGAAATCTATAATTTCTTCGTTGAAAATAGAAACCTGTTTGATGAAGTGCCTTATTTTAAAGATTTTATTAATGCAATTTATAGACAGTAACGTCAGATAACATATACTTGATAAAGATTGTAAAATATGCTAAAATATTTATAAAATGAAGAAAGAAAGCTTTGTTATATTTTTTGTCGAAAGTGAATCTTTAGAACATGAATATTTGAAAATGGGGGCCTAATATGGAAAGTAAATATATGCTTAATCAATATGGATCTAGTACAAACAACATTACTGATTTACTTATGGATGAGGAAGAGATTCTTTGGAAAGGGAAACCTAAGAAAAAGGCTTTTATACTTAATAAGGTATTAAATTTGTTTCCAGTTGCTTTTATATGGCTAATATTTGATGGTTTTTTTATTGCAATGCTGATATTAACTGGTGGAATAAAGACTATGTTTTGGTTTGTAATACCTTTTTTTGCAATACACTTAATTCCAGTCTGGATATGGTTAGCAAATGCATTGGGTGCAAGTAAAAGGTGGAAAAACACAGAATATGCAGTTACAGATAAAAGAATAATATTGAGAAATGGCTTATTTGGATATCACTATCAAAGTATAAATTATGTGGATATCGAAAAGGTCAATATGCAAGTAGGCTTAATAGATCGCATTCTAAAAGTTGGAGATATTAAAATAGTTCTAAGTGGAAAGTCTGATTCTAATCGGGATGCAGCCATTATAGACATTGAGCAACCATTTGATGTCTACAAAAAAATACAAAAAATAGTGATTGATATCCAAACGGACATTCATTATCCTAATGTTCTTAGGCCTGGGGAAAATCATGGATACCAAACAAAATATAAAGGGTAAGGCAAGAATAAAATAAAGATAAAACTATTTTATTTATCTTGTAAGCCTATTAAAATTATGGTATTATTGTAAAGTAATAAAAAGTATAATATAAAGTACAATAAAAGGGAGAAATGGAAAATTATGGCAACAAAAAGTGATTTCAAATGCTTTATTGCACTGCTACTTATGCTATCAATGCTTTTATCCTTGGTAGGGTGTGTCAAGAAGGAAGTTAAAGATAAGGAAAGTTCGAATATTCAAGATAATACGGATGTTCAAGATAATACGGATATTCAAGATGATTTAGATGTTCAAGATAATACGGATGTTCAAGATAATACGGATGTTCAAGATAATACGGATGTTCAAGATAATACGGATGTTCAGGATAATACGGATGTTCCCAAAACACCGAGTGAAAATGTCAAAAGTGATGGTTATGAAAAATTCTTGCAGCTGAAAATAGGTATGACTGAAAGTGAGGTCAACGCGATTTTAGGAGAACCTACAAGCGTAGATAAAGCGTATTACTATTATAATATAATCGTAAATGGACAGGATTTTGAATTAACTGTATGGATTAACATGGTTAATGATTCGGTTACTTATATTTACGGAGATTTTTCAGGGAATGAATACAGGGCTGAATTTGCTGACAGTTCAACGGATCTTTCTACTGTTTCTGATTTGGATAGTGGTAAAATCAAGACTTATGATGACTGCATAACTGCTTTTAAAACTCAAGGCTTTTTAACTTCCATAGATGAAGACGGTGAAAAAGACTACATTTGGGTTGATTCTAACGAAGGTTATATGAGAGTTACTTTTAAAGCTGATGGAAGCATAAAGAAATACAGCGGCTTTTGTTAATAACGGTTATAATTAAAGTTTTTGTGATATATTGTATTTATTTACTGACAATATAGAACGGTGTCAAGATTAAATTTTACAACAATGGCGGGTACAATTAACAGTATTCGCCATTTTATTATTCCAGTACAAACGACTAATACTAATTAAAATTAAGATATATTAGAACTAGGATAGTGAGGAATTAATTATGAAAAAATATATTATACCTTTGTTAATGTTGATTATATTTGAAAGTATTGCTATTACTCTTTACATAACAACAAAAAATATCTTTTATCTGTTTAATTTTTCCTATATTGGCATATGTCTTTCTTTTGGAATCTTTCTATATATTAGAAAAGTAAAATATGCACGAAATATGATTCAGTTTGCTGTAGGTTCTTATATGTTAATATATCTTGGTGTTTTTAATCTTGAAAATATGCAAATTGAAGGCTTTTGGTATTATCTATTTCTAGGAGTTTTTGAAGCAGCTCTAATTCATTATTTTGTTGCTAAAATACTTGGACCTTTGTTTTTTGGTAGAGGATGGTGTGGATATGCTTGCTGGACAGCAATGATATTAGACTTGCTACCATTTAAAGAGCCTAAGAATCCTCGTAAAAAAATTAAATTTATGCCATATATAATTTTCATTTCATCTTTTTTATATGTTGGTGGATTATTTATTTTAAAATTCGATAACTTAGAAAGTATTATGCTATGGAGTTTTATTCTTGGAAATCTCATATATTATTCAATAGGAGTTTATTTAGCATATAATTTCTTTGATAATCGATCATTTTGTAAATATATATGTCCTGTTACAGTATTTTTAAAACCTGCAAGTTATTTTTCGTTAATAAGAGTTAAAAATGATTTGAGTAAATGTATAGGATGCAATAAGTGTAAAAAAGTATGTCCTATGGACGTTGATGTTGTAAACAATTCACGCAATAGGGAAAATGGTACAGATTGTATTTTATGTTTAAAATGTATTGAAGAATGCCCTAAACAATCATTGTATATTTGAAAGCATTTCTTAGATGTGTTTACTTTACCATGATAAAGTGGTATAATGCTAAAGAGTTTTATATTATAAATTGGAGGATTTAATTATGAAGAAGTTAACAACTTTATTTTTAATACTAACTATTATGTTTGCACTGGTTGCATGTGGGAAAAAAGATGCAAATTCTACAGGAGGCAAATCTCAGAGCGAAAGTGATTTAAACTATGTTAAGGGCAATGGTAAATTGATAATTGGTTATACTGATTATGCTCCTATGAACTACACAGATGAAAGTGGAACTTTTACTGGTTTTGATACAGAACTTGCAAGCTTAATATGTAACAAACTTGGCTTAGAGCCACAGTTTGTTGAAATTAACTGGGACACTAAGGAAATAGAATTAAAAGCTAAGTCTATTGACTGTATTTGGAACGGATTAACAATAGATGATGAGCGTAAGGCAACTATGGAAATTACTAAACCTTATGTAAAGAATGCACAAGTTGTTGTGGTTAAGGAAGGTACTGTTTATGAAGATACTAAATCCTTAATAGGTAAAAGTATATCCGCAGAGCAGGGCTCCGCTGGTGAAAAAACAATTGAAGAAGATGATAATCTAAAACAGGCAAGTTTTGTCCCTAAAACATTACAAACTGAAGCTCTAATGGAAGTAAAGGCTGGAACGGCAGATGCTGCAGTACTGGATTTAACACTAGCAAAGACTATGACAGGTATAGGCACTAATTATGAAGATGTTATTATTGTAGATCATTTAGCAGAAGAAAATTATGGCGTTGCTTTCCGTAAAGGCTCTGATATTTGTCAAGAAGTGAATAAGATTTTTGACAAGCTCATTGAGGATGGTACTTTGTCCACATTGGCTGATAAATATGGACTTGAATTGGCTAAATAGACCTACATATTGAGGTGAAATAGATATGAATCAAATTTATGTAATTATTGAAAGGCTATCGGGTAGCTTTTTGCTTAATTCTAAACTTTTTTTATTAACACTTTTATTTTCATTACCACTTGGACTAGTGATTGCATTTGGAACTATGAGTCATTTTCGCCCTCTTCGGTGGCTAGTTAGAATATTTGTATGGATTATTCGAGGTACGCCCTTGATGCTTCAGCTTGTTATCATTTTTTATGGGCCAGGACTTTTAAATATGAATTTTTCATGGCCAGGCGGTGACACAGGACGTTTTATTGCGGCAACAGTTGCTTTTGCCATTAATTATGCTTGTTATTTTTCTGAAATTTTCCGAGGTGGTATTGAGAGTATATCTAAGGGCCAAGATGAAGCTGGTCAAGTCCTTGGAATGACAAAAAGTCAAATATTTTTTAAAGTAACTTTACTTCAGGTAATTAAACGTATTCTTCCGCCAGTAGGTAATGAGGTTATTACTTTGGTTAAGGACACATCACTTGCTCGTATTATTGCAAATAAAGAAATTATTATGATGGCTGGTGAATATAGTAGCAAAGGATTTATTTGGCCTCTGTTTGCCACAGGCATTTATTTTTTAGTTTTTGTAGGGGTATTAACTATACTGCTTGATTGGTTAGAGAAAAAACTGAACTATTTCCGTACATAATAAGGAGGAAAATCAAATGGCAATTTTAGAAGTTAAGAATATAGAAAAATGTTTTGGGAACTTATGTGTATTGAAAAAAATTGATTTTTCCTTAGAAAAAGGAGAATCAATTGCCATTATAGGTTCTTCTGGAAGTGGTAAGACTACCTTGTTAAGATGCCTCAATTTCCTAGAAAGACCTGATAAAGGAAGTATTATTATAAATGATAAAGTTATTTTTGATGCAATGGATCCCGCTACTCAGAGGGAAAGAGAAGTTCGAAAAAAACGACTTCATTTTGGATTGGTTTTTCAAAACTTTAATCTATTCCCTCAATACACTGTATTAAAGAATGTTACATTAGCAGCAGAATTATTAGCTAAAGAAGATTCTGATTTTAAACATAATAAAAAGGCTGTCATGCAAGAAATTCAAACAAGAGGTAAAATGCTTCTTGCTCAGGTTGGATTATCTGATAAGCTAGATAATTATCCACATATGATATCAGGAGGGCAACAACAGCGTGTAGCCATTGCTCGTGCCCTAGCTTTAGAACCAGATATTTTATGTTTTGATGAACCTACATCTGCATTAGATCCGGAGATTACAGGAGAAGTGCTTAAGGTTATTAGAAGTTTGGCAGATAGAAACACCACCATGATAATTGTAACACATGAGATGGACTTTGCTAGGGAAGTAGCAGACCGTGTTATTTTCATGGATGAAGGTTTGATTGTAGAACAGGGTTCTCCAGAGGAGCTCTTTGGTAACCCTAAGGAAGAAAGAACCAAGCAGTTTATATCTAGATACAAAAAAGATTAATAAATAAAATATAGCATCATTCTTTCCTTAACTTAACCATTTTAGCTGCACTTATTCGTCTATCTTCTTCAATTGCTGCATAATGTTTCTTTGTAGTATTAACATCTTTATGACCTAAAACATCAGCAACTAAATATATATCCCCAGTTTCGCGATATAAGCTAGTTCCATATGTACTTCTTAATTTATGTGGAGTAATTTTTTTAAGCTTTATTGTGGAAGAAGAGTACTTCTTAACCAAATTCTCAATTGATCTTGTAGAAAGCCTTTTCATCTGCAATGAAAGAAAAAAAGCATTTTCGTGTCCAGAGGCAGGAATCATTTTTTCTCTTTCTTGAATATAGTCATAGAGTGCTTCTTGAACTTCATCACCAAAGTAAATAACAACTTCATTACCACCTTTTCTAATTATCTTCATCCCATTATTTTCAAAGTTAATATGATTTAAATCTAATCCTACACATTCAGACACCCTTATTCCTGTTCCAAGTAATAATGTCATTATAGCTAAATCTCTTTTTTTAGTTTTATTATGATATGTTTTTTGTCTAGCAGTCATATTATCGCCACTTTCAACTGCGTCAAGTAGCTTTGCAACCTCATCAACATCAAGTCTAACAATATCCTTTTCATATAACTTAGGAGCACTAATAAAAGAAGCAGGATTAGTTTTGATTAATTGTTTTTGATAGTAGTAATTATAAAAGCTTTTTAAAGCAGAGAGCTTTCTACTTTTACCTCTTTCTTTGTTTATTCTTGTAAGGTTATCACTTTCATAATAAGTTAGATAATCTAAATATTCCTCAATATCAACAGGTTCAATTAAATCTAGTATTTCAATTTTGTAATCTGCTATATCGGTATTCTTTAATTCAGGATTTGTTTGATTTAAAAATTCAAAAAAAGTTCTTAAATCATATGCATATGCAAGACGAGTTCTTGATGATGTATTTGGTTCAATGCCTCTAAAATAATCTTTTGAAAATCTTGGCAATGTAGTTTGTAATTCTTTTAGCCTAATAGAATTTTTAATATTAGTTTTATCATGATAATTTAAATTCTCCATATTTACCTCCAATACTTAATACAATTATACCACAGCTTATATTTAAATGTTAATATCAAATCATTCTACTGTTGTAGTATATAAAACTCTCATATTTTTGCAATATCCGAGCCTATAATTAATTATAATGCATATTATGACACAGTTTTACCATTAATTCTAGATATCTTTTATATAAGACTTTAATTTATATATATAACTAAGGAGGTGTAAATTAAATTAAAACCAATGACTACATATGATTAAGGAGGTATAGATCAAGGTGGAATACACAACAAGAAATAATAATTTTAAATGTTTTTTCAAAGTAATATCCTTTGTTTTAATAGTAGCATTTTCAATATTAATAAATATAAATCAGGTTAGTGCGAATGGCGGAATTAAACTTTATGATTATGAATCGAAAAAACATTATACTTACACAGGAAAACCAGTCAAAGCAACATTTGATGGTAAGAAAGTTACAAAAGATAAAACACCAGGAATTATTATAAATAATACTTCTATGGTTTCATATAATGACGTTTTTGTTAAATCAGGCATCAAAGCAACTCGTGATTATAACAAAGCGAAGAAGACAGTAACATTAACTAAGAATGGTAATACAATCGTTTTAACTATTGGTAAAAACACAGCATTACTTAATGGTAAAACTATTAAACTCCCTACCGCACCAACTAAATTGAAATACAAAGATTCTGATGTTGTTAATATTATGGTGCCAGCAACAGTTGTAAGTGAAAGCTTAGGATATGCTTACAAATGGGATAATAGCTCTGTAACATCTATTATTACATCAAAAAATCAAAAAACAGCAAAAAGCTCTATATCATTATCTTTTGATGGTTCTGATATCTTTGAGTATACAGGAGCTAAAGCTAATGCATATTATAAAAACAAAAAAATTAATTTAACTACCATGCCTTCTATAATTAATAATAATACTGCAATGTTAAGAGCGAGTAAGATTTTTGGAACAACTATAGGTGCTGAATACAACTACAATAAAGCATCAAAGGAAGTATCTTTAAAATTTGACGATAATCATTTGATAATGACAATTGGTAATCAGACAGGTCTTTTAAATGGGAAATCAATAAATTTAGGTGCAGCTCCAATGATAATCAAAAACCATGATACAAATACATCCTATGTTTTTGTTCCAGGAAGAATAACAGCTAATAGTTTAGGTCTTAGTTATGAATGGAATGCATCCAATCTAAGTTCATATATAAGTGAATATATCATTGAACCTGAATTAGGAGATGAAGCAATTACAAGAGAACCTGGTACAGTACTCTATAATTGGAAGAGTAATGACAGTTCGGAAGAATTAAAACTTAATAACGCAGGCATTAGTACAATTTATCATGTTAGTTTAGATGAAAGTATTAGCAATAACAACACTGAAAGATTTGTTATCAAAAGTGAATCACTATTTGGTGTTGTAGAGAGCAATGAAGTGAATAATTCAATTATTATTAATGCTAATAATATGTATATTGGATCTCAAGTATATAATGCTTCTACATTATCGAGCAAATTTGTTGATTCAATAATAACTTCATATGATAATGCTACATATTCTTCAGAAATAACTATTAATAAAAACAATTCTTTTGCTTATGAAATAGAACTCTCTGAAGATAGAAGAAGTTTATATGTAACATTGTATAAAAACAAAGTAGATGAAATTGAAATAGGTACAACGAATATTGATGATTATATTTCAATTACAGGAATTGATTTGGAAAATCTTATCTTAACTAAAGATAATTTATTATTAACAATAAATTTACCAAATACCTATAATAATTTAAATGATATAAATCAACAAATTACTAATTCAAAATATATTAATGGGATTTTTACTTTTAACAATGACAATAATAAAACATATGTTGTTTCATTAAATGAAGATTTTAATTACTATACTCTACCGGAAAAAGGTAAAGTTACTATAATTATAAATAATAAGACTAATAATCTTGTTAATCTTAATTTGCCAGGTACTACTTTATTAACATTTCCATTACCTACAAGTATTGATGAAAATAATATAACTGATGAAGATCTTTATTTGAATAACAAATTCATTATAAGAATACCAGGAAATCATCTTGATTTTTATAATATTAATAAGATTAATAACACTGCAAATAAGGTTACAAAAATTGATGTTGTATTAAATAGTAATAATCAAACAGAAATAATCTTCCATACTAGTGCTATTCAAGGATATAAATATGCTGTAAAAGATGGTAAGTTTAATATAGCTATTGGTGATCCTAAGAAGGTATTTAAAAATATCGTAGTTTTAGATCCTGGACATGGTGGTGGAGCAAGTGGAGCAACAAGGAGTGGAATCTTAGAAAAAGATATAGCCCTCAAAATGCTTTACACCTTTGGAAGTAAACATTTTGATTCTAAAAACTCTAATATAAAAGCTTATTATACTAGAGTTAAAGACAATGATATCTCATTAGGAGATCGTGCTAAATTTGCATCTAAAGTAGGTGCGGACATGTTTGTGAGTCTTCATATGAATTCAACAGTCTCACAAGTTACAACAGCTACAGGCACTGAGGTATATTATTCTTCTAATAATAACAGCAAAAATTATGCTGGATTAAATAGTAGTACCTTAGCGAAAATATGCCTTGATAATATAACAAATCAATTTGGATTAAAGAGTAGGGGAATACTTCCGCAAAGATACACTGTTGTTCATAACAACACAGTTCCTGCAGTATTAATAGAACTAGCTTTTATGTCTAATCCTAACGATTTGAAAAAAATGACAAATGAAACTTTCCAAAAGCAAGTTGCTGCAGAATTATATAATACTTTATCTGAAGTTTTTGAATTGTATCCTACAGGTAGATGAAATTAATAGTTACTAAATATTAAAGTAGACAAAAGATATTTTTATATATATTTTGTCTACTTTTTATTTATAAACAAACTTATTTATTTTTAAAATTATACAAG
>DUQJ01000140.1 GCA_012837865.1 Clostridiales bacterium
AAATGTTAGACTTATTAAGGAGATAAAATGAGAAGAATCATTTATTCAATCATTACATTACTGGTTTTAATTTCATGTACAGAAAAAGCGAGTAAAAATATAGATGCTTTAACGAGTAATGATATAAGTATTGATTTAGAAGAGAAAATTGACACGCTAATTGCAAATAGTATTTTTTTAAAGGAGAAGGATAAACCAGAACAATCATTACGGGGTGAATACTATTATGATATTGGTAACAAGCTCTTTGAGATTATAGATTATCAAAATTCTATTGATTCATATTTGTTATCAATTAAGTATAGTTATAGCAAACTGTATTTCTCTTACTATAACATATCGTGTGCATACTCTCTCCTTAATCAAGTAAATGATAGTATGGATTATCTTAAGTTAGCATTAGATAATGGGTATGTTTTTTATGATCACATAAATAACGATGAAGATTTGATTAATACTAGAAAGTCAATAGAATATAATGCCTTAATGAAACAATACACTTATATGTTGTGTTACCAAACAATAAAAGAACATTCCTTTTCAAAAGATCGTTATGTTCTGTTTAATGATACTATTTCTCATATTGATGGTATAAATATTGATAGCATTATTAGAATTGAAGAATCGGAGTATAATAGAATTGCAGAAAGTAATAGACCATACTTTGAAGATAGTTATCTAGATATTACATATTTAAGATTAACATATAATGGCTTGAATAAAATTGTTAAATTGGAATCAATTACAGATTATCGTGCATCAACAGGAATATTACGTACAATATTGCAGTTTGATGATAAAGGGTATATTAATAATATTAATGAGAAAAGTATAACTAAAAAAACAATGACTGTTAATAGAATAGATGATATTTTGCACATTTATGGTACATATTCTTATGGCGGGGTTCCGGATGTCGATGGTGTATTTCAATCATTTTACTTGCTATCAAAGAATGGAGAATTGATAGAAAAGTCGATATGTGGTTATGAAAAAATAACACAAAGTGACGGTAATGTATATTATGATATAATTAGAATGAGATAAAAGTCTAACAACTGCTTCAACCGGACATTGCTATTGTCACAAAACTTGCTTTTCGCTTCGCTCGGCAAGTTTTGCGCCAATGACGCAATGCCGGTTAAGCAAATGTTAGCCAGACGGCTGCCGCCGCTCGATTAAAAGGGGGAAATATGTTAACAAATAAATACCAGTTGGAAATTGCAATGAAACAATCAGCTCTTGATAGTAATTGTTCAGCTGATGATTTTCTAGGGCATGCAAATAAAGTTGTTATATCTAAGAACAATATCAAAGCACGAAAATATTTAGAATTGCCTTTTTATTGTGACTTAACAACATATGGTAATTGTATTGTGGCATCAGTTTCAAATGAACTTGTTGATATAGTAAATAATTATATTAATAGTTATCCTGTTGAACATTGTCTTGAAACTCCAAATATATTAATTCTACAAGAAAAATTAAAGATGTATGATTTAAATACTTGTTTTATGGCAGAATATTTTTTACCGGATTTGGATATAATCAAACCACTTAGCTGCGATTATGAAATAAAAAAATTGATACCAACCGATTTCCAAAATTACTATCTACCAGAGTGGAAAAATGCTCTTTGTGAGAAACGAAAAACATTGGATATATTAGCAGTAGCCGCTTATGATAAAAATAAAATAATTGGAATGGCTGGATGTTCCGCCGATTGTGATTCAATGTGGCAAATAGGTGTTGATGTTTTACCAGAATACAGAAGGAAAGGAATTGCAGCATCATTAACAAGTATTCTAGCTACAGAAATTATTAAAAAAAATAAAGTTCCATTTTATTGCTGTGCATGGTCAAATATAAAATCTGCAAAAAATGCAATAAAAAGTGGATTTAGACCGGCATGGGTACAACTAACAGTAAAAGAGAATAGTTTTATTGAAGAATTGAATAAACCATTATTAAAAAATGGCTAACAAAAGCTTCAAGCGGATATTTTCTTTGTCATAATTTTTGCATCGCTATGCTCTTGGTGCAAAAATTACGCCAAGCCCTAAAGGGCACGAAAAAACAGCTTAAGCCAATGTTAG
>DUQJ01000141.1 GCA_012837865.1 Clostridiales bacterium
ATTAAGCAGGGATTAAATTTATGAAAATTAATTTTGAAGAGAAAAATAATAAAAAAATCAAAAAAGTAATAGTAAAAATTATATTTTGGGTTGTAGAAATTATAGCCGTTATTTTGTTGGCTTTTTTAATAGTAAATTATACTGTGGAAAAAACAGAAATGTCAGGCAATTCAATGGAAGAAACATTATATAATAATGATTCCATTATTATTGATAAATTTGTATATTTATTTAAATCACCAAAACGATTTGATGTTATTGTATTTAAACAAAATAACAAAGAACATAGTTACTATAATATAAAAAGAGTAATTGCTTTGCCTGGTGAAACTATTTTGATCAAAGATAATATAATTTATATTAATGGAAATGTAGTGGAAGAAGCCGTAAATGTTGAGCCTATGATAAACTTTGGATTAGCAGCTGAGGAAATCATTTTAGAAGAAAATGAGTATTTTGTACTTGGTGATAATAGAAATAATAGTGAAGACAGTAGATTTGCAAGCATGGGTAATATAGTGAAAAGCAATATTATAGGTAAAGCAAGATTAAGAACAAAACCATTTAATTTTATAGATAAGTTAAATAATATTAATAAAACTGAAAACAAATAATAATAATTTGTTAGGAGGATATAATATGCATTTCCAATGGTATCCAGGTCATATGGCAAAAGCTAAGAGAATGATGCAAGAAAATATTAAATTAATAGATGTAATTATTGAGTTAGTAGATGCTAGGGTTCCGTTTTCCAGTAAGAACCCTGATATTGATAAATTAGCTAATAATAAATCACGTGTTATTTTACTTAACAAATATGATTTAGCAGATGATATACAATCTGATAAATGGTATGAGTATTTTACTGATAAAGGTTTTTATGTTACTAAAATAAATTCAAAATCAGGAAAAGGTATAAACCTTATAAAAGACATTGTTATGAAAGCATGTGCAGAAAAAACAGCTAGAGATAGAAGAAAAGGTATAATTAATAGACCCATTAGAGCCATGGTTGTTGGTATTCCCAATGTTGGTAAATCAACATTTATCAATAGTTTTGTAGGCAGAGCATCTACAAAAACAGGAAACAAGCCTGGAGTAACAAAGGGCAAGCAATGGATTAGATTAAATAAGTATATTGAGTTATTAGATACACCTGGTATATTATGGCCTAAATTTGAAGACCAAGATATTGGACTTAAATTAGCATTTATAGGTTCTATAAGTGATAATATAATTCAAACATCAGAGTTAGCTCTACATTTAATCGTATTTTTAAATAAAAACTATCCTAAATCATTAATAAAAAGATATGGAATAGATTCAGACATAGTAATAGATGATCTAAAAGGTGCCGGAAAAATATTAGAGAAAATCGCATATAATAGAAACTTTTTATTAAAAGGTGCAGAGCCAGATTATGAAAAGGCAGCTTATATCTTATTGGATGAATTTAGAAATGGGATATTAGGTAAAATAACTTTAGAATTACCAATAGACATTACAAAAGGATAGGTGAATAATGACTACAAATATTGAAAACAATGAAAATACAATAGAAAAAATAGCTTTATCTTATAATATTGATCTTAAGAATTTGAATTTAAAAACAGTTGATGAAGTAAGAAATATTTTTGTTAAAGCAGAGATTAATGAACTGCCTTTGCTTTTAGATATATATATTAAGGATGTTAGATCTAGTGTACAATTAATTTACAAGCAATATTTTAAAAAATTAAATAATTATCATGATGAATTAATAAGAATTGAAAAAATGAAATATTTTGAAAAGAAATATTGTGATTATAAATACATATGTGGTATTGACGAGGTTGGTAGAGGGCCATTAGCTGGTCCAGTAGTTGCTGCAGCTGTAATTTTACCCAAGGACTGCAATATATTATATATAAATGATTCAAAGAAGTTATCGGCAAAAAAAAGAGAAGAATTATATGATCAAATAATAGAGAAGGCTGTTTCTTTTGCAGTAGCAATTATATCACCAAAAAGAATTGATGAAATCAATATACTACAGGCTACTTATGAGGCAATGAGAGATGCTGTTAACAAATTGACTGTTACACCCGATATATTATTAAATGATGCAGTTATTATCAAGGATATAAATATTAAACAAGTAGGAATTATTAAAGGTGATGAAAAAAGCATATCAATTGCTGCAGCTAGTATTCTTGCAAAGGTTACTAGAGATAGAATTATGCTTGCATATGATAATGTTTTCCCTGGATATAATTTTGCTAGCAATAAAGGATATGGGTCTAATGAACATTTAGAAGGTATTAAAAAGATAGGGCCTTCTTTAATTCATAGGAAAACATTTATTACAAAGTATTTATAAAGAAAAACCATTAAAAAGGGTGATTAAATTGATTAACAAGAAAAATAAATTCACTAATAGAACTGCTGTTGCTCTATCATATGATATAAATGATGATGCACCAAAGGTAATAGCTTCTGGTAAAAACTATTTAGCTGATAAAATTATTAATAAAGCTAATGAATTTAATGTGCCAATTCATAAAGATCCTGAACTTGCTAAAAATCTCTCGCAATTAGAAATAGGTTCGAACATACCGACAGAATTATATGAAGTTGTTGCAGAGGTTTTAATATTTGTAGATACTATGGATAAAATTAAAGGAAAAGTTAATGAATAAAAGAGCAATCGGAACGCAATATGAATATTTAGCAAGAGAATATTTAATTGAAAATGGTTATACTATTATAGATAAGAATTATCGTTGCAAATTAGGAGAAATAGATATTATTGCAATGGATAATGATTATCTATGTTTTATTGAAGTAAAATATCGGTTAAATTCTAATAAAGGTCATCCCGCAGAATCAATAACAGCAAATAAAATGTTAAGGATTACAAAAACAGCACAGTATTATATGATGTCTAATAAATATTCAACCAATATAAAATGTAGGTTTGATGTTGTCGCTATTTTAGCTGATAAGATAGAATTGATTAAAAACGCATTTGATGCACATTATTAGTTAGGAGAGATTATGTTTAAACTTAAAAACAATTCAAACATTAAAATAGATTTTAATAAAGAAGTACCTTATCTTGAATTTCCCATATTAAAAGATATACCATTTATTAATCATGGTTTTTCTACGAAATTAGGGGGTGTTAGTGAGGGAATATTCTCATCAATGAATCTTGCATTTATTTCGGCTGGTAAAGAGGATGTTAAAGAAAGTGTTATAAAAAACTACGAATTAATATCTAAAAGTATAGGAATAGATCCTCATTCAATAGTTGTTTCTAAACAATTACATAATACTAATATTAAAAAAGTAAGATTAGATGATATGGGTAAGGGATTATATAGGGAAACAGACTATGATAATATAGATGGTTTAATAACTAATATACCTGGTATAAGCTTAGTAACAATCTATGCGGATTGTGTGCCTATATATCTAATAGATATTAAAACAAAAGCCATAGGTTTAGTACATTCAGGCTGGAAGGGTACAGTGAAATATATTTCATTAGTAGCTATTAACAAAATGAAACAAGAATATGGTACAAAGCCTAAAGATATTATTGCTGTAATTGGCCCGTCTATTTGTAGGGATTGTTATGAAATTAGTGAAGATGTTGCTAAAGAATTTAAGGAATCATTTATAGATAATAAATATAATATAAAAACTTTAATAAAAAAACAAAATGATAAATATCAATGTGATTTATGGTTAGCTAATAAATATGTATTACTAGAAGCGGGAGTTTCACCTAACAATATACATGTGTCTAATGCCTGTACTTCGTGTAATTCTAATGTGTTTCATTCACATAGAAAGACAAATGGTCAAAGAGGATCCTTGGCTGCGTTTTTGTCTATTAAAGAAACTTAGGAACTAATACTATTGTACAATTTAACCATCTAATATATAATAGTTTTAAATAAAGAAGAAATAACTTCAATTTGAAAGGTAAATATAAAATGAGCAAACCAATTGTAGCCATTATCGGAAGACCTAATGTAGGTAAATCCACGTTGTTTAATTCATTAGCTGGTGAGAGAATCTCAATAGTTAAGGATCATCCTGGAGTTACAAGGGATAGAATTTATACTGATATTACATGGCTTGATAAACAATTTACAATAATAGATACCGGTGGTATCGAACCAAATACAAATGATAAAATGTTGACATATATGAGAGAACAAGCACAAATTGCAATAGATATTGCAGATGTTATAGTTTTCTTAGTTGATGTAAGGCAGGGGTTAGTTGATGCGGATTTCAGTGTAGCAGATATGTTAAGAAAAGCTGATAAACCTGTATTGTTAGTCGTTAATAAAGTTGATGATTTTCAAAAATTCATGCCTGATGTATATGAATTTTATAATTTAGGAATAGGTGATCCCATAGCAATATCTTCTGCTGGAAAACTAGGAATAGGTGATATGCTTGATGAAGTAGTTAAGCATTTTTCCAATACAAATCTTTCCGAGGAAGAAGATGATAGACCTAGAATTGCAATTGTAGGAAAGCCTAATGTAGGTAAATCCTCTATAGTTAATAAATTAGTAGGTGAAAATAGAGTTATAGTTTCAGATATAGCAGGAACAACAAGAGATTCTATTGATACTCCAATTAAAAGAAAAGGTAAAGAATATGTTCTTATAGATACTGCAGGACTAAGAAGAAAAAGCAAAATTAAAGAAGACTTAGAAAGATATAGTATAATTAGAACAGTGGCAGCTGTAGACAAATCGGATGTAGTTGTATTAGTTATAGACGCAGAAGATGGTGTTACAGAACAAGATGCTAAAATTGCAGGAATAGCCCATGATAGAGGAAAAGGTATTGTTATTGCAGTTAACAAATGGGATCTAGTTAAGAAAGATAACAATTCAGTAAAAGAATATACAAATAAAATTAAAACCACATTATCTTTTATGTTATATGCTGAGATTTTATTTATGTCAGCAGAAACAGGACAAAGAATTGAGAAACTATTTGATATTATTGAAGTTATAATACAAAATCAAACATTAAGAATTCAAACAGGTGTATTAAATGAAATTATGACAGAAGCTACTGCATTGCAACAACCACCAACAGACAAAGGTAAACGGTTAAAATTATTTTATATTACACAAGTTGCAATAAAGCCTCCTACATTTGTTATATTTGTAAATAGCCAAGAATTAATGCATTTTTCATATACTAGATATATTGAAAATAAAATAAGGGAAACATTTGGATTCGCAGGAACACCTATAAAGATTTTCATCCGTGAACGTAAGGAGAGTTAATTAATTATGAATATATTTATATCATTAATATTAGGATATGCATTTGGTTGTTTTTCAACAGGTTATTTTGTAGGTAAAATATATAAAGTGGATATAAGGAAATATGGAAGTGGTAATTCAGGCACTACTAATGCGCTTAGAACATTGGGAAAAAGAGCTGGTATATTAACTTTATTAGGAGATGTTTCAAAAGCAGTTATACCTTTGTTATTAATAAAGCTAGTGTTTTTTAAAGATCAATCTAATACACAGTTACTTGCTTTATATACTGGATTAGGAGTTGTAATTGGACATAATTATCCATTTTGGTTAAAGTTTAAAGGTGGTAAGGGAATAGCAACTACCGGTGGAGTTATGATAGCATTTGATTGGATAATGGTACCACCTGCATTATTAATATTTGTAGGAACAATTGCTATAACTAAATATGTATCTCTAGGATCCTTACTTGTTTCTATGTTTTTTCCAATATGGATATTTTTCACTAATTCCTATGATATACATATGTTAATAGTTGCATTAATATATACTGTATTAGCATTTATTAAACATATGCCAAATATTAAAAGACTTATTAATGGTACAGAAAATAAAATAAATCAAAAGGTAAATATTAATAATAAATAGTCTATAGGAGGTAATATATGAAGAAAATAACTGTTTTAGGTGCAGGAACATGGGGTTGCGCCCTAACAATATTATTAGCTAACAATGGGCATGATGTAACTTTATGGTCTGCAATGGAATCAGAAATAAATAATATTGGCAATGATCGGAATAAGATTAAAGGACTACCAGATGCAACAATGCCAAATCAAGTAAAATTAACATTAAATTTAGATGAAGCAACTAATGATAAAGATATTATAGTATTTGCTGTAGCATCACCTTATATAAGACAAACCGCAAATAAAGTAAAAACATATATAAAAAACAAACAAATTATTGTTAATGTTGCTAAAGGAATAGAAGAATCAACTTTAAATTCAATGTCAGATATAATAAGCCAGGAAATCCCTCAAGCTGATGTAGCTGTATTATCTGGACCTACACACGCTGAAGAGGTTAGTAGAGGCATACCGACCACCATAGTTGTAGGTGCTAATTCTATAGAAACTGCAAAGTATATTCAAGATGCTTTTATGAGTGAAGTATTTAGAGTATATACCAGCCCTGACATCATAGGAATTGAAATTGGAGCATCCCTAAAAAATGTTATAGCTTTAGCCGCAGGAATTGCTGATGGCTTAGGTTATGGAGATAATACCAAATCTGCTTTAATGACTAGAGGTATTGCTGAAATTACAAGGCTTGGTATAAAATTAGGTGGTAAGACTGAAACATTTTATGGATTATCTGGTGTAGGAGATTTATTTGTTACTTGTACTAGTATGCATAGTAGAAATAGAAAAGCTGGATACTTAATTGGACAAGGCTTATCAATGGATCAAGCAATGAAAGAAGTTAATCAAATTGTTGAAGGCGTTTATTCTGCAAAGGCTGCATATGCACTTGCAAATAAAAATAATGTTGAAATGCCAATAGTTGAACAAATTAATCAAGTGTTATTTGAAGGAAAATCTCCAGATGATGCAGTAACTGATTTACTTATGAGAGATAGAACAAAAGAACATTCAGCTTTAGAATGGGATTAAAAAACAAATATTAAAAAAACAAATAAGAATATCATAGAATTAAATTGCCCTGCATATCTTTAACTATAGTAAAAATAAGGTTAAAAGTGTGTTAGGGCAATTTTGCTCTATAATACCTCTAATCAAATTCATTTATATAAGGAGGGACAAAATGTCAGAGAAGTTTGATGTTTATAATGATATTCAAGCTAGGACAGGCGGTGAAATATACATAGGGGTAGTAGGACCCGTAAGAACAGGCAAGTCAACATTTATTAAAAGATTTATGGATCTGTTAGTTATACCTAATATTGAAGATGTCCATAGTAGGGAAAGAGCAATTGATGAATTACCACAGAGTGCAACAGGCAAGACAATAATGACTACGGAACCTAAATTCATTCCAAAAGAGGCAGCACAAATAAAATTGGAGGAAGAAGTTAATCTTGCAATTAGATTAATTGATTGTGTTGGATATATGGTAGAAGGAGCTGTCGGTCATATTGAAAATGAGATGGAAAGAATGGTCAAAACACCCTGGTTTGATTATGAAATACCCTTTACTCAAGCAGCAGAGATAGGAACAAAAAAAGTAATAAATGATCATTCAACTATTGGAATCGTAATTACAACAGATGGTAGCTTTGGAGAATTGCCTAGAAATAGTTATATATCCCCAGAGGAAAAAACAATTAACGAATTAAAAGAATTAGGAAAGCCTTTTGTAGTACTTTTAAATACTGATAAACCTTATTCAAAAGAAGCAATTGTTATGGCAGAAGAAATATCTGAAAAATACAATGTAACTACATTACCCGTAAATTGTGAACAATTAAGAAAAGAAGATATTAATAATATAATGGAAAATATATTATCAGTATTTCCTATTTCAAAATTAAATTTTAATTTACCGAAATGGGTTGAAATGTTATCTAAAGAGCATTGGTTAAAAGAAGATTTAATTAATACTGTAGGTATGATTTTTCAAAATATCAGTTTAATAAAAGATGCTATACCGGACAACTTTATAACTGATAGTGAATATGTCCAAAAGTTTAAAATTGATAAACTTAATATGCAAGATGGAAGCATAGATATCAATGTAGAGTTTGATGATAAATATTATTATAAAATTTTGTCTGATTTAATTGGAGTAGGAATTGATGGAGAATATGAATTAATTGCAACTTTAAAAGAATTAGCAAATAAGAAAAAAGAATATGAAAAAGTTGCCTTTGCAACGGAGCAAGTTAGAACTAAAGGTTACGGTGTTGTATCGCCAATGCAAGAGGATATAAAAATTGAAAGCCCTGAAGTTATAAAACATGGTAGTAAATATGGTGTTAAAATCAAAGCAAATGCACCTTCAATTCATATGATTAAGGCTGATATTATAACAGAAGTAGCACCTATTGTTGGAAGTGAAGAACAAGCTAATGATTTAATAGCTTATATCAATGAAAATGCAGCAAACAATCCTGATGGTATTTGGGAAACTAATATATTTGGTAAAAGCATTAGACAATTAGTTGAGGATGGTATTAATACTAAAATCAATAAATTAACTGATGAGAGTCAGCTTAAACTACAAGAAACAATGCAAAAAATTATTAACGATAGTAATGGTGGCCTAATTTGCATAATAATATAAAACTAAATAAATAACTAAATATAATATTAATTTAAGCACCAGTTGAAACTGGTGCTTTTTTAGATATAATGTTAAATAAAGTTAATTAAATTCTTTTTGACAAAGAGTTGACATCAATAATATGGTTTGTTATAATAAGTATGTAATAAATTTAATAATTACGTAATAATTCAATTCTTAATTTTAAACATGAAAAGTTATTATATTTGTATTTTAATAAATAGCTTCTGGAGGATATAATGAATAAAAAAAGAATAATATTGAAAGCTACTTTAACATGTATTGCTGGTAGCATAATTATGATGACAAATACTTGTAAAGCAAATGCCTATGAAGAAGCTATTGCTGGAATCTCTACATCTTTAGAATCTGCTTATCACATAGATAATGAAAATAATAATATTGAAATTGAAAGCCTTAACATTATTCCTGGTATGAATGATATTGCTATAGCAAATGTAACGGTTCACCTAAATATTAGGAAAGAACCTGGTACAGATAAAGAATTAGTAGGTAAATTAACTAAAAATGGTGGATTAACTGTTCTTAAAGCTGATGATGGTAGTGGATGGACAAAAATCAAATCTGGAAAAGTAACTGGTTATGTAAGTACGGAATTTATTATAACAGGTGAAGAAGCAAAGACATTAGCTCAAAAACACGCAAAACTAGTTGCCACATCAAATGCTAATGGTCTTTATGTAAGAGAAAATCCTTCTGTAGACTCAAGTATACTTACACAAATTGCTATTGGAGAAGAATTATATGTCGAAGAAGAATTAGTTGTTGAATATGGTAGTGAGTATTCTAAATGGGTAAAAGTTAGTATTGATAATAATGAAAAAGGTTACGTTGCAAAAGAGTTTGTTAACCTATCATATGAATTAGAAAAGGCAAGCCCTATTGAAACAATTATATATGGTACTGCAGTATCTAGTACAAGAGTAAATTTAGTTAATAAGGCTAAGACATACTTAGGTGGTAGATATGTATGGGGTGGAACGAGATTAGGATCTGGCGTTGATTGTTCAGGCTTTACACAGGCATTATTTAGAGTGTATGGTAAATCAATTCCTAGAACTTCACAAGCACAAAGTAATGGAGGACGTTCTATAACTTCATCTAACTTAAAACCTGGAGATTTAGTATTCTATGGTTCATCTAAACGCTCAGTTAATCATGTGGCCTTATATATAGGAAATGGCCAAGTAATACATGCAAGTAGTCCTAGGTCTGGAATTAAAATTTCTAATATGCGTTATAGAACACCAGTTAACTATGCAAGATATCTTGACTAGTTAAATATAATAATTAAATAAAAAACAAGCTGAATCTTTTATAATAATTATATGGGATTCAGCTTTTTGATTTGGCTTTTTTATTGCGATTATTGCATATCTAGTATATAATTTAGAATAGATTTATTAATAAATAGCATATAAATGCTAGAATGGTGGGAGTAATGCAGTTTGTAATATATATACCTATAATATTCATAGTATTAATTTTATTATCTAAATATAAAACCTATAATATTATTAAAACAAACAAAGAAGAGCTGATTAAATCATGGGGTAAAGATCCTAATAATGATTTCTCCAGTGTTAAATTAGATTATATAAAATCATATTATAATTCTACTAAAGATAATAAAAATGATATAGACGATATTACCTGGAATGATCTTGATATGGATTATATATATATGATAATCAATAATACAGGATCATCTATAGGAGAAGAGTACTTGTACTCACTTCTTAGAAAGCCTTGCTATAATGATTTGGATTTGCAAGAAAGAAACAGGGTTATAAAGTTTTTAAGTGAAAATGAAAAAAGCAGAATCGATTTACAACAACGATTTGAATTTATCGGTAAATTACAAGCGACTTCATTTTTTAAATATATTAATAACTTAGACAATCTAAAACAAAAGAAAAGCACGGCTAATTATTTAATGGCATTTAGTTTAATAGCTTCAATAATACTTAGTTTTATTAAACCGGGAATTGGTGTTCCATTAACAATATTCTTTGTTTCAAATAATATTATTAAGTATTATAAAACAAAAGCAGATATTGAGCCATATTTAATTACATTTTCATATATAATAAGATTATTAAAATATTCAAAGAAGATATATGATTTAAATATTACAGAACTTAAAGAATATAATCAAAAAATAAATTTAAATACAAAAAAGTTTAAATCATTTAAAAGAGGATCGTGGATATTATCAAGTGCCAATCTTTCAGATAGTGTTATAGATATGATTTTAGATTATATTAGAATCCTTTTTCATATCGATATTATTAAATTTAATTCTATGCATAAAATTCTTATTAAGCAAAAAGACGATTTATTAAATATTTTTGATATAATAGGGTTTTTAGATAGTATGGTTGCAACAGCATCATTTAGGAAAATGCTTAAATATTATTCTGAACCTAAATTAGCAAATAATAAAAAACCTAATATTGAGATTATAGACTTGTATCATCCTTTAATATTAGATCCAATACCGAATTCAATAAATGAAGATCAATCTATGCTAATAACAGGCTCTAATGCATCGGGGAAATCAACATTTATTAAAACAGTTGCAATAAATGCAATTTTATCTCAAACTATATTTACATCATTAAGTAAATCATATAAGGCATCATTTTTTAAGATCTTTTCATCAATGGCTTTAAGAGACAATATATTTAACAATGAGAGTTACTATATTGTAGAAATAAAATCATTAAAACGAATATTAGATGTAATGGACAATGATATACCTACATTATGCTTTGTAGATGAAGTTTTAAGAGGAACTAATACTTTAGAAAGAATTGCAGCATCGTCTAGAATATTAAAAGAATTTTCAGTTCAGAATGCATTAGTTTTAGCAGCAACTCATGATATAGAATTAACATATATACTAGAAGAATATTATTCGAATTATCATTTCCAAGAAAATGTAATAGAAAATGAAATATTCTTTGATTATAAAATCCATCAAGGAAGATCACAATCTAGAAATGCAATTAAATTACTCTCTATTCTTGGATATGATAATAAAATTATCTGTGATGCAGAAAGTGCAATAGATTTTTTTGTAAATAACAATGAATGGGATATAATCGTTTAAAATATTTATAAGTAAATTAATAACTAAATAATAATGAAATAAAGGGGTTATAAAATGGAAGTTAAAATATATACTGATGGGTCCTCAAAGGGCAATCCTGGACCTGGTGGATACGGCACAGTCTTAATATATATTGATTCAAATGGAAAAGAGCATATGAAAGAGTTAAGTGGTGGATATAAAAACACTACGAACAATAGAATGGAGCTTTTAGCAGCCATAATTGGTTTAGAAGCTCTTAAAAATCCTTGTGATGTTACTATATATTCTGATTCACAATATTTGGTTAGAGCATTTAATGACAATTGGATAGATAACTGGATAAAAAAAGGTTGGAAGAGAAGTAAAAGCGAACCAGTTAAAAACATTGACTTATGGAAAAGGATTCTGCAAGCTTCAAGGCCCCATAATGTAACATATCAGTGGGTTAAGGGTCATGCAGGACATCCATTAAATGAAAGATGTGATGAGCTTGCAACAACTGCTGCAGACGGGATAAATCTATTAGATGATGAGGAAGGAATTTAGATATGATACAAGTAACACCAATGATGAAACAATACTTTCAAATAAAAGAAAGATATAAAGACTGTATATTATTCTATCGTCTTGGAGATTTTTATGAAATGTTTTTTGAAGATGCTATTACTTGCTCTAAAGAATTAGAAATAACTTTGACGGGTAAAAGTTATGGTGGTGAGGAAAAGGCGCCAATGTGTGGTGTACCATATCATGCAGTAGATAATTATCTGAGTAAATTAATTGATAGAGGATATAAGGTAGCTATTTGTGAACAAATCGAAGATCCAAAACATGCAAAAGGTATAGTTAAAAGAGATGTTGTAAGGGTTGTAACACCTGGGACAAATTTAAATACACTTGCATTAGATGAAACTAAGAATAATTATTTAATGTCTATAATACATACAACTAATCTATATGGAATATCCATTATTGATATTACAACTGGTGATTATTATTTGACTGAAGTAGATAATGGTAGGAATTTAATAGATGAGATTTATAAATGGGCTCCAACAGAGATTATCTGTAATGATACATTTCTAGTAAGTGGTATTAATATTGAAAATATCATATCAAATAACAACATACATTTAACATCTCTAGAGCCACGTTTCTTTGATGATGAGCAATGCATTAATTCATTAAAAAATCATTTTAAAGTTGCAACATTAGATGGGCTTGGTTTAAAAGATTATACAATTGGTAACACGGCAGCAGGATGTATAATGCAATATTTATATGATACACAAAAGACTAATCTATCTCATATAACTAATATTACGCCATATCAACATAATAAATTTATGCTTATAGATAGTTCCACATTTAGAAACTTAGAATTAACTGAGACTTTAAGGGAAAAACAAAAAAAAGGCTCACTACTATGGGTATTAGATAAAACCAAAACAGCAATGGGTGCAAGATTATTAAGAAATTACATAGAGCAACCTTTGATCGATGAAAATCTTATTAAAAAAAGATATCAAGCAGTAGGTTTCTTAAAAGATAATATGATCACTAGAGAAGAAATAAGAGAATATCTAAATGCTATATACGATCTTGAACGATTAATGGGCAAGATTTCATATAAAACAGTAAATCCGCGAGATTTAATTGCATTTTCATCATCATTAGCAATGCTTCCACATATTAAATTCTTATTATCTAGCTTTGATAAGGGTTTATTAAAAGAGTTTTATGATGAATTAGATGCATTAACAGATATTTATGATTTAATTAATAATTCTATAATCGAAGAACCACCAATTACATTAAAAGATGGTGGTATTATTAAAGATGGGTATAATGATGATGTTGACCTTTTAAGAAAAGCTAAAACTGAGGGTAAAACTTGGTTAATGGAATTAGAAGAAAAAGAAAAGCAAGCGACATCTATTAAGAATCTTAAAATAAAATACAATAGAGTGTTTGGATATTATTTAGAAGTTACTAATTCATATAAAGATTTAGTTCCTGAAAGCTGGACAAGAAGACAAACGCTTGCTAATGCAGAACGTTACACAACAGATAAACTAAAAGAATTAGAAAATATTATATTAGGCGCTGAGGATAAATTATTTGCACTAGAATATGAGATGTTTTCAGATATACGTGATAAAATAGGATTAGAAGTAGAAAGAATTCAAAAAACATCCAAAACAGTTGCTAAAATAGATGTTTTTGCTTCATTAGCAATTGTTGCAGAAAGAAATGATTATACAGCACCTAAACTTAATAATAAAGGGATTATATCTATAAAAAATGGGAGACATCCTGTCGTAGAAAAAATGATGGCAAATGATATGTTTGTATCTAATGACACTCTGTTAGATGATAAGAAAAACAGGCTCTCAATCATTACAGGGCCTAATATGGCCGGTAAGTCTACATATATGAGGCAAACGGCCTTAATTGTCTTAATGGCTCAAATAGGAAGCTTTGTGCCAGCATCTAGTGCTGACATATCAGTTGTAGATCGAATATTCACAAGAGTTGGTGCATCAGATGATTTAGCTTCTGGCCAATCGACATTTATGGTTGAAATGACAGAGGTTTCCAACATATTAAGAAATGCAACAGCTAATAGTTTGTTAATACTTGATGAAATTGGAAGAGGTACAAGTACTTTTGATGGTCTTAGCATTGCTTGGGCCGTTATTGAGCATATAAGTGATATTAATAAACTAGGTGCAAAGACATTATTTGCAACACATTATCATGAACTAACTGAATTAGAAGGAATGTTAGATGGGGTTAATAATTACTGTATAGCTGTAAAAGAACAAGGAGAAGATATCGTATTTTTAAGAAAGATTATTAAAGGTGGCGCTGATAAAAGCTATGGTATTCAGGTTGCAAAACTAGCAGGGGTTCCTAATTCAGTCTTAAATAGGGCCAATGAAATTGCTAATCAACTAACAAAACATGATATTGCAATAAAAGCTAGAGAAAAAGATTCTAAGCAATTAGTTCTAAAAGAAGAAAGCATGGAAAACAATCAATTAACTTTATTTTCATCTAATGATGATATTTTAATAGAAATACGTGAAATGGATTTAGGAATTATTACGCCAATAGATGCGTTAAATAAATTATATAAATTACAACAAGAGATTAAAGAACGTATATAGAATGTAGGTGAATTCATGTCAATAATTAATGTACTAGATGAAGCAACAATTAATCAAATAGCAGCAGGAGAAGTAGTAGAACGACCAAGCGCAGTTGTGAAAGAACTTGTTGAGAATGCTTTAGACGCAGGTTCAAATGCAATAACTGTAGAAATTAAAGATGGTGGACTTAGCTTAATTAGGATTACAGATAACGGTAGTGGAATAGACAAAGAAGATATTCCACTTGCTTTTCTTCGCCATGCAACAAGTAAGATAAAATTAGCAACGGATTTACTGTCAGTTAACAGTCTGGGATTTAGAGGCGAAGCACTATCTAGTATATCAGCGGTTGCACAAGTTGAGCTAATAACTAAGACAAGTATTACCTTAACTGGTTCAAGATATATAATTGAAGGTGGTATAGAAAAATCAAATGATGATATCGGTTGCCCAAATGGCACAACTATTATAGTTAGAAACCTTTTTTATAATACACCAGCAAGAAGAAATTTCTTAAAAAGTGCAACTACGGAAGGAAACCTTATAAGTGAATTAATGGAGAAACTTATGGTATCGCATCCTAATGTATCATTTAAATTTATAATGAATAATAAAGTTATACTTCAATCTTCAGGAAATAATAATTCGAAAGATATTTTGTATAATATTTACGGAAGAGATTTAGCAAAAGAATTAATTGCTGTAGATTATGAATCTGATATTATTAAAGTAACAGGATTTATAGGCAAGCCTAGTATTAATAGAGGTAATAGAAATCATGAGAATTATTTTATAAATGGTAGATATATTAAAAGTTCAGTCATTACTAAAGCTATAGAAGAAGCATATAAACCATATTTGATGCAAAGGAAATTTCCATTTACTTCACTTTATTTTAATATTAAACCAGAGTATATTGACGTAAATGTTCATCCACAAAAGCTAGAAATCAGGTTAACAAATAATTCCGAAGTTTATTCTACAGTGGTAGAATTGATTAAAGATACTTTAAATAGAAAGAACATGATTCCTGATGCCACATTTTCTTCTAAAAAGAGTATCATAAATAAAGCTAATACAATAAACAAAGATGAATATCTTCCTGAGCCATTTGAAGTTAAAAGAAAAGAAGATTTAAATATAATTAATGAAAATAATAAAAATTATAATAAAACAAAAGATAACAAAGCGGAACAGATAAGTGTTTTTACTGAAGATAAGCTTACTGATGATACTCCGTTTATATCTGTGGAAGCATTTCATGGCCATAGAATTATTGGTCAAGTCTTTGCTACATATTGGCTTGTTGAATACAATGAAGAATTATTTATAATAGACCAGCATGCAGCTCATGAAAAAGTATTATTTGAAAGAATTATTAATTCTATTAATACTAATAATAATAGTCAGATGCTTTATCCTCCAATACTAATATCATTAAGTTTAATGGAGGTGGAAGTTGTTAACAATTATAAAGATGTTTTATGTCAAATAGGTTATGAGATAGAACATTTTGGTGGTAAAGAATATTCAGTAAGAGCTGTACCTTCTGGATTATATGGTTTATCAGAACAAAATATGTTGATGGAGTTTATAGATAATTTATCTGATGAGCTTCCCACAGGTAGACCTGAAATTATTATAGATAAAATAGCTTCTATGTCATGTAAGGCTGCTGTAAAAGCTAATCATACATTATCGTTTAAAGAAGCTGAAGCTTTGATAAAGGAACTTTTAACATTAGATAATCCATATCACTGTCCACATGGTAGGCCGATTATTATTTCAATGTCAAAATATGAATTTGAAAAGAAATTCAAGCGAATTATATAGAAAAAGAGGTAAAAATGCAGAAGAAACCTTTAATTATATTAACAGGACCAACTGCAGTTGGTAAATCATCCTTATCCATATCACTTGCAAAAAGAATAAAAGGAGAGATTATTTCCGCTGACTCAATGCAAGTTTATAAAGGAATGGATATTGGAACAGCTAAGATAAAGGAAGATGAGATGGAAGGTGTTCCGCATTATCTTATAGATCTTATTGATCCTGATCAGGAATTTAATGTTGTAAAGTTTCAGGAATACGCTAAATTATATATGAATGATATTTATAATAGAGGCAAAACTCCAATTATAGTGGGAGGAACAGGTTTTTATATTCAGTCCATTTTATATGATATTGACTTTACAAAAGCAAAACAAGATAATTCTTATAGAGAACAACTTGAACAAGTTGTTAAAGAAGAAGGCAAAGAATCATTATATAAGATTTTACTAGCTATTGATGAAGAAAGTGCGAAATTAATTCATCAAAACAATATTAAAAAAATAATTCGTGCCATTGAATTTTATTATCAGACGGGAAATAAAATTTCGGAACATAACAAAGAACAAAAAGCCAAAGACTCTCCATATAATTTTCAATGTTTTGTATTAAATAAAGAACGGCAAGAATTATATAAAGGAATTGAAAAACGAGTAGACACAATGATTGAAGAAGGTTTGATAGAAGAAGTTAAAGGCTTATTTAACAAAGGTTTTGATAATAATCTTATTTCTATGCAAGGACTTGGTTATAAAGAGATACTAGCTTATTTAAAAGGAGAGTACTCTTTAGATGAAGCTATTTATATATTAAAGCGAGATACTAGACATTTTGCAAAACGTCAATTAACATGGTTTAAAAGAGAAGGAGATGTTAATTGGATCAATAAAGATGATTTTGACAATGATTCTATGGTAATTGATTATATCTTAAAAGAGTTATTAACAAATAAAGTTATAGAATTATAATATTTATATTTCACATAAGAGAGGTTATGCAAACAATGATTGATATTGAATTAGAAGAATATTATTCTTCATTAGGTATAAGTAAAAAAGTATTAGAAATATGTTCTAAGGAAGAATTTAAGCTAAGAGAAAAGTTTATTGAAATTGATAAGGTTGCTGAATATAATCAGTTGAAAATTATTAAAGCTATGCAAAAAAATAAATTATCTGATATTCATTTTCCAGGAACAACAGGATATGGGTATAATGATATAGGAAGAGAAACATTAGAACAAGTATATGCAGATATTTTTAATACAGAAGATGCACTGGTGAGGCCACAATTGATAAGTGGTACTCATGCACTTACTATAGCACTATCAGGAAATCTAAGGCCAGGTGATGAAATATTATCTCCTGTAGGCAAACCATACGATACACTAGAAGGTGTTATAGGTATAACCAAGACAAAGGGCTCTTTAGCTGAATATGGAATAACATATGCTCAAGTTGATTTGTTAGAGGATGGAGAATTTGATTGGATTAACATAGAAAAATCAATTAAAAGCCAAACCAAACTAATTACTATTCAAAGGTCTAAAGGTTATGATACTCGACCGACATTATCAGTCAAAAGAATTGGAGAATTAATTAAATTTATTAAAGATATAAAACCTGAAGTAATATGTATGGTTGATAATTGTTACGGTGAGTTTGTTGAAATTATAGAGCCAACTGATCTAGGTGCTGATTTATGTGTTGGTTCATTAATTAAAAATCCTGGTGGTGGACTTGCTCCAATTGGAGGCTACATAGTTGGGAAAGAGGAGTATGTAGAAAATGCTGCAATACGACTAACAGCTCCTGGTCAAGGGAAAGAAGTTGGTGCTACACTTGGCGTTAATGCACCTTTTTTTCAAGGATTATTTTTAGCACCTCAAGTAGTTTCAAATGCATTAAAAACCGCTATATTTTGTGCTAGTATTTATGAAGAATTAGGCTTTCATGTAATTCCTAGCAGTACAGAGAGTAGACATGATATTATTCAAGCAATTACATTAAATTCTGCAGAAGCTATCTTAGCTTTTTGTGAAGGAATTCAAGCAGCAGCACCAGTTGATAGCTTTGTTACTCCAATAGCAGCACCTATGCCAGGATATAATTGTGAAGTTGTTATGGCGGCAGGTGCATTTATACAAGGTTCATCAATTGAATTGTCTGCTGATGCTCCTATTAAGCCACCATATACTGTTTTCTTTCAAGGTGGCCTTACTTGGTTTCATGGAAAATTCGGAATATTGATGTCCGTTCAGAAATTATATAATGCAGGAATTGTATTATAGTAACATCATTGATAACTATATACAAAACAACAATATTATGTTAGAATATTATCTGTATTTGTCATATTTTACACATTTAAATCCTAATGATTTTTTAGAGAGAGTCAGATAGGAGATGTATTGAATAACAATTATTTAACAGTAAAAGAACTACCTGCTTCAGAAAGACCATATGAAAAATGTGAGAAACTTGGTGCTAGCGCTTTATCAGATGCAGAATTATTAGCCGTTATTTTAAGAACAGGTGCTAGAAATCTAACATCTATTGATTTAGCTATTAATATACTAAATCATTCTAGTATTTATCCTGGATTAAATTCGTTGAATTATTTTACATTAAATGAATTAATGCAAATTAATGGAATTGGAAAAGTGAAAGCTATTCAGTTATTATCTGTTGCAGAATTATCAAAAAGAATGTCAAAAGAAATTCATAAAGATGGGTTGAAATTTATTTCACCTCAAAATGTAGCAAATTACTATATGCAAGATATGCGCCATCTTACAAGAGAACAGGTTTTACTCATAATGATGGATTCAAAAAATAGATTTATTAAAGATATGATTATATCATCTGGAACAGTTAATGCATCTATTATGCCTATAAGAGAAATATTCATAAGTACGTTGAAACATGATTGTGTTAATATGATATTAGTTCATAATCATCCGAGTGGAGACCCAACTCCTAGCCCAGAAGATATTAAAGTTACTAAAAGAATTAAAGAAGCGGGTATTTTAATAGGAATTTCACTTATGGATCATATAATTATTGGTGATAATAGATATATAAGCTTAAAAGAAAAGGGGCATTTTTAAGCTATTATATTATTAGGAGGTAATTGCTGTATGGCTTTAAGAAAGTTTGGTGTGGATTTAGGAACCAACACCATTAAAATATATCAAAAAGATCAAGGTCTTGTATTAGACGAACATAATACAATTGCTATATCAAATGGAAAAGTATTTGCTATAGGAAATGAAGCCTATGAAATGTATGAAAGAAATCCGGAAGAAATAGAAATCATTTTTCCAGTTAACAATGGTGTAATTGCTGATGTAGCAAATATGATTTTACTAATTAACAATTTTATGAATAAGATAAATGGAAATAAAAGAATAGGTACATCAGATTTTATTATTGCTACACCTACAGACATTACTGAAGTTGAAAAAAGAGCATTTTATGAATTAATTGCCAATTCAAATTTACGAGCTGGAAATATTAAAATAGCTGAAAAACCTATTGCTGACGCCTTAGGCTTAGGCTTAGATATTACTAATGCCCATGGAGTAATGCTTGTAAATATAGGTGCAGATACAACTGAAATCTCAGTATTATCATTAGGAGGAATAGTTTTGAGTAAACTGGTCCCAGTTGGTGGTAATAAACTTGATGAATCTATTCAAACAACAATTAAGAAAAACCATAATCTTTTCATAGGTAGTAAAACAGCAGAATTGATAAAAAGAGAGCTATCGTCTGCAGTTACTATAGATGATAAAAGTATTGAAATCTTTGGTAGACATGTTGTTACAGGTCTGCCTACAAAAGTTGAGATTACATCAATGGATGTATATGAGGCAATTTCAGAACATTTATTCACAATAATAGATTCCATTAAATCAATACTGGAGCGAACACCTCCCGAAATGTCATCAGATATTATAGAAGGTGGCATCCATATAACAGGCGGTTCCGCTAAAATCAGAAATCTTGATCTTTTAATTAGTAAAGAAACTAATTTAAAAACCAATATCTCTAAAGAACCTTCTGATTCTGTTGTAAAAGGGTTAGGAGAAATTTTAGAAAATGCACAATTTGTAAATTTATCTTCTACTTTAAAACCATTAACACTTAATTCTTGAAAGGAATTTTAATTGAAGATGAGACGAAAAAAAATTAATCTCAATCCAAAATATGTTTTTATAATGCTAGTAATAGTTTGCATTCTATTAATTGTGCTTTCTTTTCAAAATAAAGATAGAATTAATCCAATAAAATCTGCGATTGGATATATTGTAACGCCCATGCAAAATGGGATTGTTTCTGTAGGTAACTTTATTTCGGATAAAACAAGTGGTTTTAAAAATGTACAATCACTTATAGAAAAGAATGAAAAATTAGAATCAGATTTAAATGAATTAACTTTTCAAAACAAATTATTATTGCAAGATAAATACGAACTTGATAGATTAAGAGAATTATATAAATTAGATGATAAATATTCAGATTATCCTAAAGTTGCCGCACGAATAATTACTAAAGATCCTAATAATTGGTACAATGTATTTACAATTGATAAAGGTAAAAGGCATGGAATAGAAGTTAATATGAATGTTTTATCTGGTCAGGGCCTGGCAGGTATTGTAATAGAAGTACATGAGAATTATTCTAAAGTCAGGTCTATAATAGATGATAACAGTAGTATTAGTGCAATGTTTTTAAAAACTTCAGATGAATGCATAGTTGAAGGAGATTTAAAGCTTATAGATCAAGGTAAAATAAGGGTTGAATTAATCAGTAAAAATGCAGATATAAAAGATGGTTATGAGATAGTTACATCTCATATAAGTCCTAATTTTCTGCAAGGTATTTTAATTGGATATGTTAGCGATATAAAAACTGATACAAACAATTTGAAAAAATCAGCATTAATTACTCCAGTTGTTAATTTTGAACATTTAGAAGAAGTATTAATTATTACTAAGCTTAAAGAAGATCCCATGATTGATAAGTAGGTGGTAAAATGAAGCGATTTATAATTTTAATATTAGAAATATTGGTTTTATTTATTATTCAAAGTACGATGTTTCATTATATTGCACTTCTTAATATTATGCCTAATTTGCTATTAATAATAGTTGTTTCAATGGCATATATAAATGGTAGAAATTATGGTATGCTTACAGGTTTTATTGTGGGTTTATTGTTGGATTTAACATTTGGTAATCTAATAGGCCTATATGCTTTGATATATGTAACTATTGGATTCTTGGCAGGATATATCAATGCAATATATTCGGAAGACGATTATGTTCTTCCTGTTGTTTTAATAGCAATTGGTGATTTGTTTTATAATTTCATTTATTATATATTTGAATTTTTGTTACGTGGAAAACTAGATGTATTGTTTTATTTTAGACGAATTATTTTACCTGAAATTATATATACAGTACTTGCATCTGTTTTTGTTTATAAGCTTATACATATGATTAATATACAATTAGATTATGGTGTAAATAGGGAGGTTTAATATGCTTGATATTATTTTGGATAAAATAAAAAAGATAGTTTTATCAAGATTATTTCCTATTGCTTTAATTTATTTGTTTTTACTATTTTTAATAATTAATAGATTATTTGTTTTGCAAATAGTTCAAGGGACCACACATGAAACAGAATTTGAATTTAAAACAAATAAATCTAGAGATTTAAAAAGTACAAGAGGGAATATTTATGATAGGGATGGTAATTTACTTGCATACAATGAGCTCTCTTTTTCTGTTATTATGGATGATAGTACTTTAATTGAGTCGAACGAACAAAGGAATGAGATTATTCACAATTTAATTAAAACTCTTGATAGAAATGGAGATCAATTAAATCATGAGTTTTATATAGAATTAAATGAAAAGAATCAATTAGAATTCACTATAAATGGTGATGAGTTAATTAGATTTAAGAAAAAAGCATATGAATATACTTTTGATAAAGATAATAAAGAATTAACTCAAGAGCAATTAGATGCAACAGCTGAAGAAGTTTTTGAATTTCTAAGATATGGAATCCCAAGGCTAACGACTATGTTTAATATTTCTGATGATTATACAATTGAAGAAGCTTTAAGGATTATGAACATTAGGTTTGCAATTTTTCAAAACTATCCAAAATATCTTTATATAACAATTGCTTCTGATGTAAGTAAAGAAACAGTTGCAGCTGTTTCAGAAAAAAAGGCCGAATTCTTAGGAGTTTATATTCAACATGAAACACATAGAGTATATAATGATAGTTTGTATTTTTCACATATGTTAGGATATACCGGACGAATAAGTGCATCGGAAATAGAACAATTAGAAGCTAATGGATTTTACAATTATAACTCGACTGATGTAGTAGGCAAATCAGGACTTGAAAGAGAGTATGAGAATTATCTGAACGGAACAAAAGGTAGCGAGACAGTAACTGTAAATACAGCTGGCAAAGTTGTAAAGGTTATTGAAAGAATTGATCCTATAGCAGGTAACAATCTACATTTAACTATTGATAGGGATTTACAGATATCTGCATATAATTTATTAGAGAAAAAAATAGCTAGTATTTTAATATCCAAAATACAGCCTAATATAAATTATGGTACAAAAGGTGAAGATGCAAAGGGAATTTTAATACCAATTTATGAAGTTTATAATGCATTAATTAACAACAATGTTATTGAAATTAACAAATTAAATAATTCTGAATCAAGTGAACTGGAAAAGTCAGTTTATACAAAATATGAAAATTATTTAAAAGAAATTTTTAATAAATATGATGATCTTTTAAAATTCAATAGTAGTACGACTAATAAACAAGCGCAAGGTATGGCTGAATATCTAGATTTATTTCATGATGTTTTATTTTCACATGATATAATTTTAAGTGATAATTTTGATAAGACGGATTCCGTTTATTTATCTTATAATATAAATAAAACCAGTTTAAGCAATTTTATAAAACATGCAATATCTAACAACTGGATTGACTTATCAAAACTTGATGTTGGTAGTGATTATTACAGCACTGAAGAAATATATTATAAATTAATGGACTATGTTAAAGAAATACTCAAGAATGATATGGGTTTCAGTAAAAACATATATAAAGATTTGATATTCTCCTACAAATTATCAGGAAGTGAAATTTGTCTTTTATTATTTGACCAAGGTGTGTTAGAATATAACCAGGATGATATAAATAAACTAAAAAGTGGTAGTATATCTGCATATAATTTTATGATAAAACAAATATCAGCACTTAAGATTACTCCAGGGATGCTTGCACTAGAGCCCTGTAGTGGTTCAATAGTTATAACAGATGTTAATACAGGTGATGTCCTAGCTCTAGTAACTTACCCAAGTTATGATAATAATATGTTAGCTAATAGAATAAATACTGATTATTATAATAAACTTTTAGATAATAAAGCGGGTGCTTTAAATAATAGGGCTACAACTGAAAGATTAGCACCAGGTTCAACATATAAGATGATAAGTGCTATTGCAGGCTTAGAAGAAGGAGTTATAGATCCGAATATACCCATCAGGGATTTAGGAATATTTACGAAGGTTACTCCAGAGGCTAAATGTCACAGATATCCTGGTACACATGGTGATGTTAAAACTGCAGATGCATTAAAAGTATCATGTAATTATTATTTTTATGAAGATGCTTATAGACTATCTACTGATAAATCGTATAAATATAATGCTGATTTAGGTTTAAGTAAACTAGAAAAATATGCAACTATGTTTGGTTTAGCAGAGAAAACAGGTATTGAGATATATGAGATAGAGCCAAAGATATCTGATAAAGATCCTATTCGTTCTGCAATAGGACAAGGTAGTAATGCATTTGCTCCCATACATTTATCGAGATATATTACTACGATTGCTAATAGAGGGTCTGTATATAATTTAACTATAATTAATAAAATATTAGATAGAGATGATAAAATTGTGTTTGAAAATAAACCTTCTCTATATAATCAATTAGATAATATTAAAAATATTACATGGAATACTGTTCAATTAGGTATATATAATGTTGCAAATGCAGAGGGTGGTTCTGTTTATAATATTTATAAGGATTTTCCCCTTGAAATTGCAGCTAAAACTGGAACAGCTGAGATAAGTAAAACAAAACCGAATCATGCATGGTTTGTTTCTTATGCACCTTTTGATAACCCAGAAATATCACTAGTAGTTGCAATACCAAATGGTTATACATCAGGTAATGCAGCAGAATTAGGAAAAGAAATCTATGAATATTATTATAATATCACAGACCTTGACAATGACTCAGAAGTACAGCCTAATGAAGAAATACTAGTTTTAGATTAAATATTTTTTACCATTTATAAAAAGGAGATTTTATGAATAATACAGTTATAATAAAGGGAAATAAATATGGTATTGTAGTAATATTAGATCCTAATATAAGTTTTGAAGAGTTAAAAGATCATATTACAAATAAGTTTAATGATTCGAGAGATTTCTTTAAAGATGCTAAAATGGGAATAACATTTGAAGGTCGTAATTTAACTTTTGACCAAGAAAAAGAAATATTAGATATTATTGCAAACAATAGTGATTTAAATATTGTTTGTGTAGTAGATAATGATCGAAAAAGAGAAGAATTATTTAAATCTTCTTTAGAAGAAAAACTGATGGATCTACAAAACAATTCTGCTCAATTCTACAAAGGAATATTAAGATCGGGAACCTCTCTAGACTTTGAGGGTTCAGCAATCATAATAGGAGATGTTAATGTTGGTGCAAGAGTTGTATCCAAAGGCAATATAATAGTTTTAGGTTCTTTAAAAGGAACTGCTTTTGCAGGGGCTGATGGTAATGCAAAAACATTTGTTATAGCATTAGATATGCAACCTTCACAGATAAGAATAGCAGATTCCATTGCAAGAGCACCAGATAAACCTGTTAAAGGAGCAGATAGAGATACTAAAATAGCTTTTCTAGAAGAAGGTAATATTTATATTGAATCATTAAATAAAACCACAATACAAGATATAAATATATGATAAAAAATACAAAAGATTTAATAAATAGAATGGAGGATATTTATGGGAGAAGTTATAGTAGTTACATCCGGTAAAGGTGGGGTAGGTAAAACAACGACCACTGCGAATGTAGGAACAGGTTTAGCTAAGTTAGATAAAAAGGTTGTATTAGTTGATACAGATATAGGGCTTAGGAATTTGGATGTTGTTATGGGGCTTGAAAATAGAATTGTGTATAATATAGTAGATGTAATTGAAGGTACTTGTAGAATACGTAATGCTATTATCAGAGATAAAAGATATCCAAATCTTTATTTGTTACCTTCTGCACAAACACGTGATAAGGCAGCAGTAACACCAGAGCAAATGAAAAAATTAACTGATGAATTAAGAGAAGAGTTTGATTATGTAATAATGGACTGTCCTGCAGGAATTGAACAAGGTTTCCAAAATGCAATTGCAGGTGCCGATAGAGCATTAGTTGTTACAACACCTGAGGTATCAGCAGTAAGGGATGCTGATAGAATAATAGGTTTACTAGAAGCAAATGAAATGAAACAAACTAATTTGATTATTAATAGAATTAGAATGGATATGGTTAAGCGTGGTGACATGATGTCTAGCGAAGATGTATTCGATGTGTTAGCAATTGATATAATTGGAATTGTTCCTGATGACGAAAATATTGTTATTTCAACAAATCAAGGTGAGCCTTTAGTTGGATCTAATACAGCTGCTGGTAAAGCTTATATGAACATTGCAAGAAGAATTACAGGTGAAGAGGTTCCTTATTTAGACCTTAACAATAGAGGGAATTTTTTTAGCAAACTATTTGGCAAGCGATAAGATTGGGAGGTAAATATTATGGGATTAATTGATTTATTTAGAAGAAAAGGTTCTGGTAGTATTGCAAAAGACCGACTTAGACTAGTTTTAGTATCTGATAGGGCTAATTGTTCACCAGAAATAATGGAACAGATTAAAAATGATATTATAGCAGTTATATCAAAATATATAGAAATTGATACTGAGGGATTGGATATAAAAATAACTCAAACAGAATCTGATGGAAACAATGGTATTGTACCTGCATTATATGCAAATATACCAATTAAAGATATGAAGACCTATAAAAAATAGAGGAAATAATATGTTTAAATTCAAAGAATATAATTATAAGAAATATGATTTGTTACTTCTATTTGTGGTTATACTTTTAGGTGTAATCGGATGTTTTTTAATTAAGCAAGTTCAGATTGATGGTGAAAATTTATTAAAGAAACAAATCATTGGTTTAGCAGGTGGCTTTTTTATTGTTATTGTTATTTCTTTAATAGATTATCATTTTATAAGTAAATTTTTTATTCCACTTTATTTGTTGAATTTAGGATTACTTATAATGGTTAAATTATTTGGTGTAAATTTTAATGGCGCACAAAGATGGTTAGCATTTAAGGGTTTTCAATTTCAACCATCTGAATTAAGTAAAGTTATATTGATTATATTTTTTGCTAAATTATTTGTACTTTTAGGTAATAATCTTAACAAAATATATTCTTTAGCCTTATCTTTATTTTTAATGGCAATACCTACATTTTTGATTTTAACTCAAACTGATCTATCATCTAGTATGGTTTTGATTTTTGTTTTTACAATGATGATATATGTTGCGGGATTAAGTTATAAAATAATTATACCGACAATACTTATTGGAACGCCAGCATTAGCAGGAATCATATGGTATGTACAGCAAGATTATCAAGGATTATTAAATTATTCACAACAACAAAGAGTATTATCAATTATTACTCCCGAATTATATCCAGCTATTATGTGGCAACAAGAAAATTCAATTCAAGCAATTGGTTCTGGTGGTTTATATGGTAAATTAATAACAAATGCAGAACAGATCAGAGGTTATAGTTATGTTCCAATATCAGAAAGTGATTTTATTTTCTCAGTTGCTGGAGAAGAATTTGGATTTATCGGTTCCTTTATACTAATAATGATTTTTGCACTATTAATTTTTATATGCTTGATTACAAGTAAACAGGCTTCTGATAATCTAGGTAAATATATATCTATTGGAATTGCTTCCATGTTTATGTTTCAAGTATTCGTTAATATAGGTGTTGCGACATCTATTTTACCTAATACAGGCTTACCATTACCATTCTTAAGTTATGGATTAAGTTCATTATTAAGCAGCATGATAGCAGTTGGTATGATGTTAAACATTAGATTACAAAGAAAGGTAGGAGATAACTCATGAATATTGCTATGATAGCCCATGATGCTAAAAAAGTATTATTGCAAAATTTCTGTATTGCATATAGAGGCATTTTAAGTAAAAATGAACTTTATGCAACTGGAACTTCTGGAAGACTTATTGAAGAAGTAACCAATATAAATGTGCATAAGTATTTAACCGGGCATTTAGGTGGAATTCAACAATTAGGCTCACAAATAGAACATAATAATATTGATTTAGTTATATTTTTAGTTGATCCATTAACTAGAAAATCACATGAACCAGATGTTGATATTATTTCTCAATTATGTGATGTGCATAATATACCATTAGCTACTAACCTTGCTTCTGCAGAAATGCTTCTTAAAGGATTAGATCGTGGTGATTTATCTTGGAGAGAAATCTTTAAATAAACTTTATTCAAGGAGGTAATATGAAAAAAATATTATTTTTATTCATGATATTTGTTATCATTTTATCTGGTGGCTGTAATAATAAAAACAAATTATTTTTAGACTACAATAAATCTAATATAAAAAATACAGATAATATTTATCCTAAAGAAAATTTAGATTTTTTTTCAAAAGATCTTATTATAATACCATCAGAATATAATAATGGTAATGATGAATCTCTAACATCGTCATCCTCATTATTAATTAACTTGTCTGACAAAGAGTTAATATATGCTGATAATGTTTATACAAAACTTTATCCTGCAAGCCTAACAAAGCTTTTTACTACATTAGTTGTATTGAAACATGGTGAACTAATGGATAATGTTACAATTGGATATAATTCATCTAATATATTGGAACCTGGTGCAAAAACTTGTGGATTTAAAGAAGGAGATATAGTTACTCTTGAAACATTATTAAATTCATTTCTAGTTTATTCAGGTAATGATGCAGGAATTGCAATTGCTGAACACTTAGCTGGAAGTGAAGAAGCTTTTGTTAAACTTATGAATGATGAAGCTAAGAATATAGGAGCATTACATTCTAATTTTATTAATCCTCATGGATTACATGACGAGAACCATTATACCTCGGCATATGATGTGTATCTTGTCTTCAATGAATTAATTAAATATGATGTTTTTATTTCTATTATAGGCCAATCTTCATATATCGCAAACTACTTAGATAAAGAAGGAAATACCGTTGAAAAGAACTTTAAAAGTACTAATGGATATTTAAATGGACAAATCAATCCAATAGACGATTTATCAATTATAGGTGGCAAGACTGGTTATACAAGTAAAGCTGGTAATTGTTTAGTGCTTTTATCTAAAGATAAAGATGATAAAAATTATATTTCAATAATCTTAAACACAAATTCAAATGAAGAATTGTATTCACAAATGAATATTCTACTATCTAAAACAAATTAAAACCACTTTAGTAAATTATACAAAGAACAAATATATAAGATTAAATTCTTTGTTAATATTAAAGTGGTTTTTGACATTTTAAAGGTTGAATTTCTATGTAAAATATACTATAATTTAACTATAGTTAATTAATATTTATGCAACTTTTATAACAATATATAGGTATCGCATGTTTTTAATAGCGTCCATCATAAGGAGGAGATTTCAATGATACAGATTATTGCAGGTGAAAAAGGTAAAGGTAAAACAAAGGTTCTTATTGATAAGGCAAATAATGATATAATTACAGCAAAGGGTAATATAGTATATCTAGATAAAAGTAATAAACATATGCATGAATTAAGTAATAAAATTAGATTAGTTAATGTACGTGATTATTTAATAGAATGTAAAGATGAATTTCTTGGGTTTGTTTCTGGAATTATTTCACAAAATCATGATATAGAATCAATTTATTTTGATAGTTTTTTGAAAATTACATTAAATGAGGATTTAGATAAAGAAGAAAAATTACAAAACTTAGATCATATACTTTCTAAGTTTCAAAAAATATCAGAAAAGTTTGATGTTAATTTTATAATAAGTGTATCCCTTGATTATAAAGATATACCTGAAAATGCGAAAGAATATGTTATAGTATCACTATAGATAATGATACATAAGTTTAAATAATATACAGGAGCGTCTAATTAGGCGCTCCTGTTTTAATAAATAATATAAATTTATTCGTTATGGATTCTGCCAAAGTAACTTAATGCGTACAAACCACAAATTCCTACTATTGAATAAATGACTCTTGTCCAAACTGTCATTTGACCAAATATAAATTTAACTAAATCAAAATTGAAAAAACCTATTAAGCCCCAATTCAGTGCGCCAATTACAACTAATGACAATGCTATATAATCTAATGTTTTCAATGTTTTACCTCCTTTAAGAAATATATTTAGTATTAGGTTTACCAATTCTTTTTTGATTATTCACATTTAAAACAAATATTATTTAAATATTTCTTTAAAAACATGTTATAATAGATATACTTACTATAGTGGATTTGTAAAATTGCATAAAATGTCATTAGGGGGATTAATTGTGGCAAGAAAAAATAATGTTGTAAAATTCAAAAAAAGAAAAAATATAAACATAGGAATTGTTATTTTTTTTATTATGTTTATTTATATTATTATACAAATATACTTTTATTATACGAAGGAACATTTAACAATATATGAAGTTAAAGAAGGAAGTAATGTTGAAGAAACCAAAGTTACTGGTCTGATTTGGAGAGAAGAAGAAATTTTTTATACAAACGAAGCTGGGTATTTATCTTATTTAATTAAAGAAGGTGAAAGAGCATATAAAAATTCACCAATATATTCAATAGACGATAATAAAGAGATATATGATTTAGTTACAAGTGGAGAAATCCTTATTACTAATCCTCCAGATAGTATAAATCTTGTTAAAAGTAATATTAATCGATTTCATACTAAGTATTCAGATGTTGAATATAAAACTGTTTATGATTTTAAAGAAAAAATGACTAATGTAGCATCATCATTATTGAATGAAGCAATGTTATTAAATATCGATAAAATAAAAGACAGTACTGGATATTCATCTAATTTTCATACAGTATATACTGAAAAAAGTGGAATTATATCTTATTATATTGATTCATTTGAATCAATTCCATTAGATCAAATCAGTATGGATATGTTTGATTTAGATAATTATAATAAAACTAATATTAGAACAAATGAAATGCTACCAAGTAATACACCGGCTTATAAACTTATTTCAAATGATAATTGGTCAATATTAATACCTTTAAATGAAAAACAATATTCCTTAATTGAAGATAAAGAATATATTGAATTTACTTGTTTAAAAAATAAACTTAATTTTGTAGAAAAATTTACTATTGTGAAGAACAATAATGATAATTTTGCTAAAATAGACTTGAATAAATATTTACCACTATATATTGATGACAGATATTTAGATTTACAAATTAATTTAAATAAAAGTCAAGGAATGAAAATTCCATTAACAGCAATAACAGAAAAAGAATTTTATATTATACCATTAAGCTTTTTTACAACAGGTGGTAATAGCGTAGAACCCGGCTTAATTAAAGAAATATTCGATAAAGATACTGGTGAAATAACTTATGAATTTGTAGAGGCCAATATTTACTATGATGATGGTAAATATGCCTATATAGATACTAAGGTATTTAATTTAGATTCAAGTTTTTATTCACAAAAAGATAATTCTAGCTTTAAAATTAATAAGACTGGTAGATTAACAGGTGTTTTCAATGTTAATAAAGGCTATGCTGTTTTTTGTAGAATAGAGCCACTATATCAGAATGATTCATATTGTATTATAGATATGAATACCAAAAATGGCTTATCACTATATGATCATATTGCATTAGATGCTTCAATAATTGAAGAAAGCCGTATTATTTATTAATTAACAAAAGAAAGGCATTATAAATGAGTATAAAAAATAATATAATAGAAATTAAAAATAGAATAAATGAAGCTTGTAAGAAAGTTAATAGAGATCCAAATGAAATTACATTGATTGCTGTGAGTAAAACAATGACAAATGAAGATATAATAGAAGCTGCAAGTTTTGGAATGACTAATTTTGGTGAAAATAAAGTTCAAGAATTAAGTACAAAATACAATGAAATTAATAATCCAAGTTTAAAATGGCATCAAATAGGTCATTTACAACGGAATAAAGTGAAATATATAATTGATAAGGTAGAATTAATTCACTCAGTCGACTCAATAAAACTAGCTAGTAAAATTAATGATGAAGCATTAAAAAGGAATATAACTGCTAATATATTAATTCAAGTCAATATAGCTAATGAAGAGACTAAGTTTGGAATATCTAGAAATGAAGCTCATCATATTATTCGTGAAATAGACAAAATGAGTCAAATTAACATTAAAGGTCTAATGACAATAGCACCTTATGTAGAAAATTCAGAAATAAATAGGATTCATTTTAGAACTTTAAAGGATTTACATGTTGACATAAGTTCCAAAAACAAGGATAATATATTTAAAGTAAAAAATTCCTTTGATATTCTATCAATGGGAATGACTAATGATTATGAGGTCGCTATAGAAGAAGGTGCAAATATGATTCGTATTGGTACAGGCATCTTTGGTGTACGAGAATAGGGAGAATAAAGCATGGCAAACATTTTAAAAAACTTTTTAGATTCAATGAAACTATCAGAAAATGAATATGATGATTTTGATGATGATTTTGATAGTAATACAAAACCAAAGAGAAGAAAAGAAAATAAGAACGCTGATTTAAATGAGGACATTAATAATTCTGTTATTCAATCTCCGCAAACCACAAAAAAAGAGAGGGCTGCAAGAATGGATAGGGCTTCTAGCAAGGTAGTTCCAATGAGAGCATCATCTAAGGGTTTGGAAGTATGTATAATGAAACCTACAACTTTTGAAGAATCGCAAGAAATTAGTGATTTATTATTATCGGGGAAAGCAACAGTCATTAATTTAGAAGGCTTTGATGATAAAATAGCCCAAAGAATTATGGACTTTGTATCAGGGTGTGTTTATGCTATTAATGGCAAATTACATAGGATATCTAACTGTATATTTATCGTATCCCCTGACAATGTTGATATTTCGGGTGATTATCTAGAATTAATTGAACAAAATGGTTTTGAGCCACCTACATTTGAAAACAGGTTTTAGGTAAATGTATGAATTTTGATAAAGATGAACAACTGATCAAAAAAAGATTTATTGAACTAGCTAATACAGCAAGCAATAAATATATTTTGACATCAACAGATTTCTTGAATTTAAATGAACAAAATTTATTTTATAGTATTCTCAATGAGTTACCTATTATTAACTATAGGTTTTTTGGTGGTTTTATAAACTCGGAAAGAAAAATATTGTGCTTTTATAATGAAGATTGTGAATTTCCAATATCATGCATAAACATTAAACCAAAGAATGTGAAGTTTAGCAACAAATTAACTCATCGTGATTATTTAGGTGCAATTATTAATTTAGGAATAGATAGAAGCAAACTTGGTGATATTGTTATAACAGACCATAATGCATATGTTTTTTGTCATGATCAAATTAAAGACTATATAATAGAAAATCTGTATCAAGTCAAAAACACTAATATTATTTCAGAAAGTTACAACGTGGAAGAGTTTACTTATAACCCTAAATTTAAAGAGATTACTGGAACAGTTTCATCTATTAGATTAGATAGTATTCTTTCTGTTGCATTTAATATATCAAGAAACAAATTAACTGATTATATTCTAGCTGGTAAAGTATTTGTTAATAGTAAAGTAGTAATAAGTAATAATTATTCTTTAAAAGAAAATGATATAGTATCTGTACGTGGATTAGGTAAGTTCTCTTTCATAGGTATATCTTATAAAACTAAAAAGGGACGCCAATCTATAAAGATACATTTATATACTTGACATAAGAAAAGGAGGATGCATAACTAATTTTATGGTTATGCTATTTTTATGGAAAACACTTTAATTGTACATAGTAATAATAAGCCGATATATTCAATATTTATACAAAATAATTTTAATGAA
>DUQJ01000142.1 GCA_012837865.1 Clostridiales bacterium
ATGGAAATGAAGAAGAAAGTAAAGAAATAATCAATATGTTTATTGCGGATCAAGATACATATGCTGTTGTTTTAAAAGCAGAAAATAAGGTTGTTGGAGGTATTGGACTTCATGATAGAAAGCCAGATAAAAATATTGATAATCTAAAGCAAAGGGAAATAGGATATGTGTTAAACCCTAAATATTGGGGAAGGGAAATTATTCCTGAATCAGTAAATGAATTAATCAGATATTCATTTGAAGAATTAGGTCTAGACTTGGTTTGGTGTGGGCATTTTGATTTTAATAACAATTCCAAAAGAGTTATTGAAAAATGTGGTTTCAAATATAAGTTTACAAAAAATGAAAAATTGAAACTTCTCAACAATAAAGAAGTAAATACTTTGTATTACTGTATTTATAAATCTGAATTTTTATGAGTTTTACATAATACCAATTATGGCTTATGTATCATATCTGTTGTTGGAACAAATCGACCATCCAACCAAATTCTAAAATAATGATGACCAATCCAATAATATCATGCATTTCTTGTGATTTATTTAGAGAAGCAGATAGATTTACGGGTTAGTCTTTTAATTCTTGTCCTGAGAGTAAGAATTTTTTTGAACTCTTTAAAGACATCATCTTTTCGTTTCCCGTAAGTATATGCCAATATATCATATTTTTATAATTATTATATCTTTATTTTCCTCTGGAGATTTTCCGTACTTTATTACTTCTGTCTTGCAGCGTTTGGGATATTTTACTTTAATATTTGCCATATGTTTTCATATTACGTCTAGCTAGGTAATAATCTTTATAATGCTTATGTTAATGTCAATATAAACTTTTAACAATTTTGCTTATTGGCCTTTTGAATTAATTACCAATATCTTATCTTTAGTTCTATGTTTGTTGTAATGATTGTACTAGATTTCTCATACCTTCGATTTATCAGCTGGAAGAACACTTTTGTAAGTACAGGATTCTTATAATCGATGAGTTAGGATATCTTCCAATCGATAAAGAAGATTCCAAGTTATTCTTTCAGTTAATCGATATGAAATATGAGAAAAAAAGTACAATACTAACTACCAATATAAGCTTTAATAACTAGGACGAAATATTTTATGATGCAGTGATTGCTAGTTCCATTTTAGACAGAATATTACATCATGCACATGTAGTTACGATAAGCGGAAAATCATATAGGCTAAAGGATCATTTTAAAGAAGACAAGGATTAAAAACATACATTCTTAAATGATCAAAAACATACATTATTAACTTTACATTTATATATGTCTAAAAACAGAAAGAATGGATTGAAAAAATGTCAAGATTATTTGTTTTTTAGAAAATAAAAGCTTTACTTAAAATAATATCTTATGATATAATTGCACTAGGAAACCCACATACCTAATTGGGGTGTGGATGTGGAGGTACAAAGTGGATAAAAAGGATCTTTTTAGAACATTTGAGAGCAATGGTGGTATATTAAGAACTTACCAACTTAATGAACTTGGATTTTATAGTAGACAAATAAATAAATTAATAGAGAATGGTGATATTGCAAGGGTAAAAAGAGGATTTTATGAGCTTACAAGTAATATATATCCAGAAGAAGTTATAATAGCAAGATTATTTCCTAATGCAGTAATTTTTCTTGAATCTGCTTTGATGATTTATGGATATACTGATAGGATACCTTTATCATGGCAAATAGCTGTAGATAGAAATAGTGAAAAAAGCCAATACAAAATAGATTATCCATTAATAGATGTATCTTACATGGAGCCAAAGTTTTTAGATGTGGGAGTAGATATAAATCAAATAGAAAATGTTGATGTTAAAGTATTTAATAGAGATCGAACCATATGTGATATTTTACGGCATGAAAATAAAATAGAAAGGGAAGTATTTACTAGTGCTATTCAAAGATATATAAAGGACCCTAAAAAGGATATAAAAAAACTTCTAGAATATTCTAAGTTATTAAATTTAAAGAATAAAGTCCAAACATATATAGGAGTGTGGTTATAATGAAAAACAAAGCAGAGTCAATACTAGCAAGACTTAAAAATGAATCAAGGAATAAAGGTATTTCATTACAGCAATTATTAAACTTATTTTGTCAGGAGGAATTCATTAGAAGACTTGCTATGTCAAATTTTAAAGCTAATTTAATTCTTAAAGGGGGTTATTTTTTATATTCACTTAGCCAATTCACCTCAAGACCGACAATTGATGCAGACTATTTATTAAAAAACTATTCTAATGATACAGGTACTATAGAAAAATTAATTATCGAAGTACTAACTGTAAGAACTAAAAATGATTTTGTGGAACTTGAGGTTAGAAACTTAGAAGTAATTAGTGAACTCAAAGAATATAGTGGTGTTAGGGTTAACCTTATTGGGATTATTGGAAGGACCAGAACTCCTTTTAGTATAGATTTTGGTGTCGGGGATATTATAGTTCCTTCCCCAGTCGAAAGAAGGTTGCCAGTTTTACTCACAGGATTTGAACAACCTCATATATTTACATATTCTTTGGAATCAACAATAGCAGAAAAAGTTGATGCGATAATTTCACTTATGGAATTAACAGGAAGAATGAAGGACTTTTACGACATATATTATATAGCAACTACATTTGATTTAGAGGGAAGGAAGTTGCAAGAAGCTTTATACGAAACTTTATCAAATAGGGGAAGAGCATATGAGAAAGATACGATTAGAGATATACTTAGATTAAGTGCAA
>DUQJ01000143.1 GCA_012837865.1 Clostridiales bacterium
TAAATATAAGAGAAGGAAAATAATAATGAATAAGAAAAAATCTGTTATAGGGTTGTTATTAGTTGCAGTTATATCTATAGCTGTAATGTACATGATAGATAGCATTAAAAACATAGAATATTTACAAAAATCAGCAATTAAAATAGTAATGTTTTTAATTTTACCTACTATTTATACTTTATATGACACAAATATAAAATTAAAGGATAACTTTAAGATAAAATCAATTAAAAGTTTAACCTATTCTATTGCTTTGGCTATTGGAGTGTATTTGGGAATACTAATCGTTTATTTTGTTTTAAAAGATCATATAGACTTATCCAATATTATGGAGAATCTAAAAAACAATGCAAATGTGGATAAAAATAATTATATATATATTGCACTTTATATATCATTTATTAATTCACTATTAGAAGAATTCTTTTTCAGAGGATTTATATTTTTAAATCTAAAAAAGATAAGTGAAAGAAGAGTTGCTTATATTGCTAGTGCATCTATGTTTTCTGTTTACCACCTAGCTTTTATGGGGACTTGGTTTAACCCTCTTATATTTATTATAGCTATGGCAGGTTTATTTGTTGGAGCTCTTATCTTTAATTATTTAAATGAGAAGAGTGGAAATATATATAATTCTTGGATTGTACATATGATGGCTAATTTATCAATTAATACAGTAGGACTTATTATGTATGGTTTTATATAATTCCATCGAGCTTACAATGAGATTGCTAGGGGATATTGTAAAATACATGAAAAAAGCTTACAATACAGGGAAGGACTTGACAACTTAGGAGAAAAAATAATAAATACAATTACCGTTTCCTTAACATAATTAGGATTTTAGTGGAAAAGGTTATTTGTTTTAATTATAAATTATGGAGGCGCTTATGATTACATCAGATGAAATAAAAAGACGATTATGGGATGGGGCTAATGAATTAAGGGGATCGATGGATGCAAGCAGGTACAAGGATTATATGCTTGGCTTAATGTTTTATAAATTTTTGAGTGATAAAACACTAGATACATTTAAAAACACAGCTAATATAGAGAAAGTAACCGAAGAAGAGTTAGTCTTAGAATATAAAAAAGCTAGAGATAATCATGGCGAGTTATTATATATGACAATTCAAAGCATATTAGGATACTATGTTGTTCCAGAATATTTATATCAAACTTGGATAAGTGATATAAATTCAGGAGATTTTGAAGTAAAGAAAGTTACTGATAGTTTAAACGATTTTGAACGTTCGATAGCAATAGGAACTGGGTCAGACGATTTTAAAGGTTTGTTTTCAAGTTCAACAATTGATTTGACAGATACAGCGCTAGGCAGCAACTTACATGAACGAAGTAAAAATTTACAATCATTAATAATGTTATTTGCAGATTTAAATATGGTTGCACTTCAAAAGGGTGATGTTTTAGGTGATGCTTATGAATATTTAATTGGCCAATTTGCTATGGAATCAGGAAAGAAAGCTGGAGAGTTCTATACACCACATCAAGTAAGTGAAGTTATGGCACAAATAGTTGCCAAATCATCTGAAATAAAGTCTATTTATGATCCAACAGTTGGATCGGGATCCCTGCTTTTGACAGTAGGTAAATATCTGGACTCTGATAGACAAAAGAACTTAAATTATTATGGTCAGGAAAAAAACACGGCTACATATAACTTGGCTCGTATGAACTTATTGTTGCATGGAGTTAGGCCAGAGAAAATGACTGTGAAAAATGGTGATACTCTTTCACATGACTGGCCAGAGGACCCAGAGAAACCAAATGATGGCGTACAATTTGACGCAGTAGTAATGAATCCTCCATACTCAGTTAAAAACTGGAACCGTTCTGGCTTAAAGATTAGTGATCCACGTTTTGAGATTGCTGGTGTTTTACCACCAGATTCTAAAGGAGATTTTGCCTTTCTTCTACATGGATTATTTCATCTTGGACAAAGCGGTACCATGGCCATTGTCTTACCCCATGGAGTATTATTCCGCGGAGGAGCTGAAGGAGAAATTCGAAAACGTTTAATTAAAAAGAATTATATTGATACAATTATAGGTCTACCAAGCAATTTGTTTACTAATACAGGCATTCCAGTAGTAGTACTTATATTAAAGAAAAATAGAGAATTAAATGAATCAGTACTTGTTATCGATGCATCTAAAAACTTTACAAAGATAGGGAAGCAGAATGTATTACTTGAAAAAGATATTGCAAAGATAATTGATACATTTATAGAGAGACGTTTTGAAGAGGGGTATAGTTGCTTAGTGTCACGTGAAGTTGTTTTAGAAAATGATTTCAATATGAATATACCAAGGTATGTTATTGCTAAAAACGATGAAATAATTCATGATGTTGATGCACATTTATTTGGTGGTATACCAGAGAGAGATATACAAAACTTAAAGATACTAAATAAAATAGTAGCTGATATTTTGGCAAGTTATCAAGAGCCATACCGTCCCGGATATATAAAGCTTACAAGGGAAATATCAGAATTAACAAAGGAAATATTAAAAAGTGACCAGGTTAAGAATAAATCTAATACAATGATGACAAAAATAAATGAATATACTAATAAATACTGGGATGTTTTAAGAAATATTAATAAGACAACTGACATTAGGCTTATAATGGAGAACATGCTATTAGAAATAAAAAACATTCTATCTGAATTTGAATATGTAAATATTTATGATGGATACCAAGTGATTGCTGAGATTTGGAAAGACTATTTGACGAATGATTTGGAACTAATATCTGTTAGCGAATTTTACTCATTAGCACGTACAAGAGAGCCCAATATTATTATTAAGGGTAGTGGGAAGAATAAAAGAGAAGAACAAGATGGCTGGGTAGGAAGCCTTATTCCTAACGACCTTATTATTAAAGGATTATATAAGGATGAGTCATTAGAAATAGAACGGTTAAAACAAGATGTATTGGAAATTGAGATGGAGTTAGATGAGTTAGTAGAGGCTTCTAAGGTTGAAGGTTCTGAAGAAAATGAAGTTTTATTTGAATCACTTTCTAAAAACAAAGAGGGAGAGCCAGGAAATTCATTTGTTAGTACTACTATTAAATCAGAACTTAAAAAATATAATGTTAAATCAAATGAATATAAATTAATAAAAAGAGTGGAAACACTTATATCTAATAGATCGAAAAATAATAACCAGATAAGAGATAAGGAATCAGAATTAATAGAATTAGTTCAAAATCGTATTCTGATATTAACTAAAGAAGAGATAGATGGGTTAATCTTTGAAAAATGGTTTGGGAATCTTTTAGAGAACATGATTGAATTAATAGAAAAACCACTTAAAGAAGAGTTAGATATATTGAAACAACTTGATAATCAATATAAATACACCTTAAATGATTTAGATGAGGAGTATAATGAGGTGGAGGACTTGTTTAAATCAATGATGGATGAGTTGGTGGTGATAGAATGAATGGAAATAGAGGATTAGTGCCAAAAAGACGTTTTAAGGAATTTGAAAATGCTGGCGCTTGGGAACAGCGTAAGCTGGGGGATGTTGCAATAATTAGAACAGGATATCCTTTTAGTAGCGATGACTTTACTGATAATGGAGAATATTTAATAATAACTAATGGAAATATTCAAAATGACTCACCAACAGTTGATAGTACAATTGGAAACCGTATAGCTGTTGATAATAGTATCCTTAATGACTATGTTTTAAATCTAAAAGATATTCTTATTACAATGGATGGAACTGTTGGGAGAACTGCAAAAGTTGTGGGTAAAAAGCAGATTCTCGCCCAACGAGTTGGAAGAGCAACTGCTAAAATAGATCCAGAATTTTTATACCAGTTACTTAATACTGGAGACTTTTTTAAGAATATGACACTGTTATCACATGGCGGAACTATTAAGCATATTTCTTTAGATCAAATAAGTAATTATATTTCATATATACCGTTATCTAATGAGGAA
>DUQJ01000144.1 GCA_012837865.1 Clostridiales bacterium
CCTAAAACTGGTAAAACTTCAAGCACTCCATCCCTAAACCAAATTTCATTCATTAAAAATAAGCTAGTAAGACAAATCAACAAGCCGACTACCGTTGTTTTTGATGTTTTCATGACATGAACCTCCTTACATCTATTATTTTGATACATCGCTATATAAATATCTTTATTGCACACTTTATTATAACTATGAAGTAAGATTTTGAGAATTTAATTCCTATTTTATATACATAAGTGCCAAGCACATACGATCTGCCCTATAACGTCTCACGTATTCCTGATGTTCCGCAACCTTAGACAGCTCCTATCTTAGGCTGTGGGATATTAGGAGTACTATGTTAGATGATGGCTCATGCCCCTATAAGCCAGAGTCGCCATGGATAACAATACCTTAAAGCAAGACCATAGTAATATAGTAAATGTTGCTTCTTTGATATTATTTTAGCTGTCCTCAATTAATACCAATGTTAGTAACCCGATCAGTTAGATTGTTTTCAGTCTATTTATATAATCCCCTATAATCTTCAGGTAATAATTCTGCTATTTTTTTCATTACATATTTTGTGGCAAAATTTTCATAATCCTTTTTATCTTGTTTTTCTACCCTCGTAGGAAATTCAAATTGTTTCCCGATTTTAATATGAACATCTGCATAGTTAAAGGTTTCCATACTCATATCTCCCTCTTTATTTATAGGTAACAGTTTTTCTGTCCCATATAATCCAATAGGTATGATAGGAGCTCCTGTCATTCTTGCTATAAGAAGGATTCCTTTCTTCGCTTCTATCAAGCTACCATCTCTACTTCTAGTTCCTTCTGGGAAAATTAATATACTTTCCCCTTGCCTAACAATCTTAATAATTTTCTTAAGACCCTCTTTATCAGGGGTATTAGGTTTTATATTTGTAGTCTTTATTACACTAACCCCTATACTTGTAAGAGCATTATTTGACAACTTAACACCTGCTACAAATGTTGGATCAATTTCTTTTAAAACCTTATCCAAAACTAATCCATCAGAATTGCTTAAATGATTACATATAAAAATAGTTGGTGTTTTTATTCCCTTTAAATTTTCACTTCCCTCTATATTTATATTGGCATACTTTTTCAGATACTTATCAACAACTTTTTTAGATATGTATGCGACAAATTTATCGGGTAAAATATTTATAACTTTTGCCATTGTAGTGGATATCATTGGCTTACTCCTTCTTTTATTTACGTCCCTGGATTTGGCTCGTAGTTTCTCAAGGAATCTTGTTGAATACACTTGTTTTTATTAAACTTCATCCATAAATGATAACAATAATTGCAGAGCTGTCAGCTAACGTCTCACGTATTTCTGATGTTCCGCAGCCTTAGCTAGCTCCTAGCTTAGGTTACGGAATATTAGAAGTACTATGTTATCTGACGTAAAATCGGAATACCTATACCTATTCTTTTCTATGTTTGGGTAACGCTTCCTTAAATCCTATCCAACTTTCAACTTCAGTGTTCTGTGTTCATATCACTTATAAATCTTTTACTCTTACTCTAGTCATCTATTTTTTTCCAAAATCAGCTCATTTGTCTATGCCCTTTCAACCTATTAGTATAGTTACTCTGGGTAATTCACTTTCATCTAACATCTCATTCTAAGGTAACAAATCAGTTCTACGTAATTGAAAGCTTATATCTTCTTGACTAATCCCCTCACAACACTCTCACCCGGTCTCAAAAAGGTGATTAATAGTGGCCACTCATTTTAATTCTATCTACCATTTTTAGATTATCTTATATAGCTTGTCTACATATAAATGCTTTCCTAAGTATTGGATTCAGGCTGCTTTCTGATAAATCCATACTATGTTTTATTCTCTCCGAATAGGACCTTTCCTCAAATACTGATATTATAGTAAAAGATAAATCTGGATCCTGTACTGAATATATTAAGTCCCTGAATATATCCTTTACATAGTATCTATTATGGCTGACCCCTACCTCCCCAATACAATAAAGTAGCTTCGCCTTTACCTCATAATCTTCGCTCTTCTGGAAGAGCAACTTACATCTTCCAGCTATAGTATCTGTATAATTAAACCCCCATGCTTGTTTTGTAATATTATTTACGAATACATCCATTATATCTTGAACTATTTTTTTGTTTTGCTCCATCAATTCTTCTATTACATGTATAGGTGTATCAATTACCATATCATGTATAGTATCTTGGTGCTCTTCTAAATCAACTCTCTGTAAGTTATCTACTAGTTTTATTAAAACTTCTTCATATTTATTCGTATTGCTTAGTTGTAAAACTAAATCTTTAATTTCTCCTAAATCAGCTCCATTCATCAGGATATCTAATGATGCATTTAGTGCATTTCTTACTTCGTTAATGGTTTGATATCTCGCATTAGGAGCTGTCTGCAAACATTTATCAACTACAAATTTAACTCCCGCTGGCAACAAACTAATATCAACATTAAACTCTATCACCCCAGTAAAGCATTCATAGATTATTTTTCCTAAACTATAAATATCACTTCTTTCATCTATATGTTTTGCATCTTTCATCTGTTCTGGAGATGCATAATAATATGACCCCATTATCATACCTGTTTTGGTTAACCTTGTTGAATATGAATCAATTTTTATGCCTAATCCCAAATCACTAATAGCCAGATCTGTATCTGTATTTAATAATATATTCTCAGGCTTTAAATCCCTATGATAAATACCTTCACTATGTAAATATTCAACCCCATCTAATATTCCATTTAGCACAATCCTCAATCTTTTATAATTTCCTATTAAACTGGGTAGTTTTGGTCTTAAGCTTCCTTTATATAGTGGCATTACATAAAAAGGTTCATCCAACTCCAAATTTTGGTCTAATACTTTAACAATGCACGGATGATTTAACTTATTTAACATCCTAACCTCTTTTTTAAATCTTTCTTTCGAATCTTTATCTTTGTTTTTCAAAATCTTTATTGCATATTGTTCTTCCAATTCTACTTCATCAATTTCTTTTTTTGTTAAATAAACTTCTCCAAATCCCCCAAGTTCACCTATCTGATTCTTTAAACGATAAATAATTCCCATATTATTTCCCCCTATTAATATTTTATATTATTTCTATTTC